>JAWVZS010000280.1:0-1506 GCA_033722055.1 Nitrosopumilaceae archaeon | reverse complement strand
CCAGAAGATTACATAGTCATAGATGATAAAAGAATTGCTTTTAATCTTAATACAAAAAAAGATTACGACTTACTCGGCACTACCTAATACTTTACCATTTATTTTTGCCTTAGAGCCTGTAGAACTAGAAATTGTATTCCCACAGGAATTACATGCTACTAATGTGGTTGCATGTGAGTAAACTACTTGCTGTTCGCCACACTCATTACAATTAACCTTCTGGAATTTACTTGCAGGTTTTGGAATTTCAATATGATCTTTTTTCATGCTGCCACCAACTCGAATTTTTTAATTCTAATACCTTGCTTGTTAAATTTCTTTTTACATAGTGTACAAGTCAACATAGGAGTAACTTTCTTGGTTACTTTGGCTGGCTTTGCAAGCTTTGGGAACTTTTGTCCACCGTAGCCTTGTTTTCGCTCAGCATGTCGTCTTTCTCCTCGGGCAGATCCACGTCTCTTTCCTGCCTTGTAAATTGAGATCTTTTGCTCCGTATGAGTTTTACACTTTGGACAGTACTTGCGGACTACCTTTGGAATGTTCATATCGATTAAACCATTTTCACGGTAATTTAAGCATTGAATCTATAATAGGCGCAAAACCATAGAATTTTTTGTGAAACAAAGCCTATCTCAATCTATTTCTCGGCTGAATTCAGTAGCTATGGGAGAAAAAAAAGCCGACATTGTTCTAAAAAATTGCTCTTTAATCTCAGTTTACACCAACGAAATTATTCCAAGATCTGAGATCGCAATTGTAAGAGATAGGATAGCGTATGTTGGTGCTGACGCTAGCCACACTGTTGGACCAAAAACAACTATTATCGATATTAAAGGAAAGTATGTAGGTCCTGGCTTTGCAGACCCACATGTCCACATTGATCAATTTGTTTTACCATCTGAACTTGCCAAAAAATCTCTCTTGTGTGGAACTACGTCTCTTTTTTCAGATCCTATTGATATTGTTAGTACTTGTGGATATAAGGGATTCAAAGAATTTCTAAAGCAAGGACAAAACCTCCCAATTAGGATTTTTCAAGTTGTACCAGGAGGATTACCAGTTGATAGAAAATTCAGCCATAGTAAAACACTTACACAATCTGAAGAAATGTCTGCAATAAAAAACCCTGACATTTTAGGTATGGGTGAGGTATTTTCTTGGACCAAAGTTACACTGAGAGATTCAAAAACTATGAAGTCTCTTTCTTCTATGCTAGAAGCTGATTGTATCATTAATGGACATACTGCAGGTGCTAGCGGAAAAAAACTAAGTGCTTATGCCTCATCTGGAATTTTGTCTTGTCACGAACCCATTAATTTTGATCAAGTATTGGAACGATTAAGATTAGGAATGTCGATAATGATTAGAGAAGGATCAATCCGTCGTGACTTGAACGATATAGTATCTCGAGTATTGTCTCACGGAACTTTTCTTAATAGATTGATGTTTTGCAGTGATGGATTAGATCCAACTGACATTACAAAATATGGACATATTGATCACTGT
>JAWVZS010000279.1:0-1516 GCA_033722055.1 Nitrosopumilaceae archaeon | reverse complement strand
ATCCACACAATATCTATTGGCCCTCCTTGTTCTGGCCAATGTAAACCTCCTGCACTATTGTCTATATGCGATCATGTATTAGATCTATCTAGTCTAACAGTATATACCAAATAGTATCAATCGATCAATATTTCAAAATTCGGGTTTTGAAATAATTTATGTTTATTATTTAATTTTTGATAGTATGATCTTTCAGAATTCGAATTTAGAAATAATTAAGCGCCGCCCACCAGACTCGAACTGGCGACCAACGGATTAACAGTCCGACGCTCTACCACGCTGAGCTAGGGCGGCAACAAATTTGTACCTTGGTAAAAGCGATTTAATCTTTCCGAATATACTATCAAACAGAGAATTATATTGTCTTAGTTGAATTTTTCAAAAAATTCTTGAATATCTTTCGAATATTTTTCTACTAGTTCTACTATTTCCATATGTTCATCGGGTGTAGGCTCTCTTTTGTGTACTACTTGAAATGCACTAAGTGCAGAACCTACCATTTCCCCTACAAAAAATCCACATAGAAAATCACCAACATTTTTGCAGTTCCAGACCTGACCAATTCTGGGTGAGGCGCCTGCACTCTTGTAAAGTTCTAGTGTTTGTTCTATTAGTGATTCTGTTTGTTTCTTAAATTCTGGATCAAGAGGCATTATTTCAAAATAGAATTATTTTTCAATTCCATCTTTTTTCTCAAAAACATAAATTCCATCAAGAAATACTCTGTGGTCTTTTTCCTTTACTTTTGTCTTTGATTGTATGTTTGCTGCAGTTTGTGTTACATCGGTTAATACATGACCTGTGATTATCACATCTTCTCCTTTTGGAACTACTTTGGTTTCTCCAACAATTTTTGCAATTCGTGGTGCCCGTTCACCTTGAAAGTTTTCAATTAGTACGTTTTTTCCTTCTGTTTTTACTGTGATTGGAAAGTGTGCAAAAACTACTTTCATTTTAATCGTGTAACCGTTAGTAACACCCTCACATAGATTTCTAATAATTGATCTTGATGTATTCAAAATTGCGTAATCTTTTTTCTTTTTTCCGATTGCCTTTAAATTTACTTTCTTGTCTGCAATTTCCAAGTTTACTGGGATTTTTCTAAAGTTTTTGAATGTTCGACCTAGTGGCCCTTGTACTTGTAACATGTGTTTATCTAGCGAAATTGTTACTCCTTCTGGAATTTCTACTTCTGTTTCAAATTTTTCCATCTGTTTAGTAGACATATCCTATCAATAATCCTCCCAAATCTTGATTTACTGCCTCATGATGTGACATTACTCCTTTGTTTGTTGTTACCAATAACATTCCTCTATCATAAGATGGCAAGTATTGTTGTTCCCATACAGTATACTCATCTTTCTTTACTTTGAATCTTGGAGATATGGCTCCACATTTTGTAATCTTTGCAAGTAATTTTATTTTGAATTTTCCACCTCTTTTATCATCGATGTGTTCAAATTCTCCAATATAGCCGTCTTTTTGTAGTGTTTTTAGAACTTCAATACCTAATTTT
>JAWVZS010000278.1:0-1516 GCA_033722055.1 Nitrosopumilaceae archaeon | reverse complement strand
TTCTTTATTAATTGAATTTAATGCAGATGATAAGGATGATTCTAATGCATTAGAATTAGAACGAACTGTTGTCTTTTCTCTTGAAACCTTGGAATATGTTCGAAATCGTATGAATTCGATATCTGATATATCTAGTATTGCAAAAAAGATTCCTTCTGTTATACCAATGCTCAGATCAGTTAGTGCAAAATTATTTGATATCGTGCCTGGATGCAGTCAAAAATTATGTGAGCTATCGATTTATCTAGGCAGTGTAGTTCTTGATTCGGCCACTCTTACCAGTGCAAAATTTGACTTCGGCCAGTCAAATAATGAATCCACCAGCATGTTAGATGAAGTAAAGTTGATCGTAGACTCTAAAATAAACAAGCAGTACCCTAATCTAGATTTTTTCAAACGTTAAACCGTTTGACTGTATTTAATACTACACGGAATTTCTCAAAAGACCTAGGTCATATTAGAAATCTGACTTCTAAAATTGATAAAAAATTAAAGGAAAAATCTACTCCTGAACAAAAAATTAATGGATTGTCATTTGAAGAACTAAATGATTTATCAAAAATTGTCAAATTGGCAGATTTTATGTTATGTAAATATGAGGACAAAAAGGATATGCAATCGATTTTGACTGATTTTGTCTCTATGATAAAAGAGTCTGCTGAAGACATAACAGGAATAGATGATGAAATATCAGAACTAATCCTGTCTGCTGAGGATTCTATTAAAAAAGTCAAGGATGTTCATTCTCGTCTACATAAACGAACAGGAATGGAAAATGAAGATGATTCCCATAAAATTGACCAAATCCTAGCTGAAACTAGTTCAATAAATTTAACCAAATTTACTACAGACATTAACACTGTAGAATACCAACAAAATTCTGAAGAAGAGTCTGGACAGGTAATTTAGATGAGTTTAGCCCCACAAGAATTAGAAAATAGCGCCAGCAAATACGCCTCAGATGCCATAAAATTTGATTCTCAAGGAGCACGAGGAATGGCAATTGCAAATTATCAGAAAGCCATAGATTCTTTGGTAAAATTACTACGCTTATACCCAAATAGCAAATTAAACCCAATTTATAAAGAAAGATGCAACTCTTATCATACCAGAATTAAAACTCTTCAAGAAAAACATGGTGTTGAACCGGTAGTTGATTCTAATGCCTCAGAGGCAGATCAAAAAGCATCAGTTCAGAGGCAAGAAGATGAAAATGATTTTGAAGAATTAGTAATGAAGGAGAGACCCAACATTAGTTGGAATGAGGTTGTTGGTCTTGAGGATGCAAAAAGTGCCTTGCGAGAATCTATTGTTTATCCAACAAAAAGACCTGATTTGTTTCCACTAGGATGGCCAAAAGGAATGTTACTTTATGGTCCTCCTGGAACAGGAAAAACAATGCTTGCAGCAGCAACTGCAAGTGAGATGGATGGTTACTTTATCAATGTAGATGCATCTTCTATGATGAGTAAATGGTTAGGTGAGGCAGAAAAAAATGTTTCAAAATTATTTAGGA
>JAWVZS010000277.1:0-1518 GCA_033722055.1 Nitrosopumilaceae archaeon | reverse complement strand
GGGATAACCGTTTGGCTCTGGTGGAAATCTTGTAATTACATTACCCTGCTTTGCATCTTTAAGAGGAGGCAGGCCTTCTTTTTCTTCTTTCTTTTCTTTAGGCTTTAACAACTCTGGAAAGTCTTTCTCAATTTCTTTTTGTTGTTCATCTAAAGATTTCTGATTAACTTCGGAAACGATTTGCGAAATTTCTCCAATGATTTCTTTTACTTTGGTTCTTAACTCTGGCTGCGTTCCTAAAATTTTGGATAATACAATTTTGTCTTTTGTTTCTCCGTCATGTTCGTAAGCATTTTGTAGTGCCACTTTTCTAATTTCATTTTTTAAATTTTCATCCAATATGTAATACTCCTTTGCAATAGCAAATTATTTGGCCATTTTTATACTAACAGGGAAATAGACGTGTCTAATCCAAAAATTGAATAAAATTATCGTTTTATGTAATTTCTTTGCCACAGTGAGGGCATTTTTTCTTCTTTTTTACCCTGTTCTTACGTAATTCCTCTGTGAATGCTGATGCCATAATTCCAGTAGGTATAGCATATACTGCAATTCCCAAAACTGCTACACCTGCAGCAATTATCTTTCCAAGTACGGTTACAGGGTACGTGTCCCCATACCCTATTGTGGTTAATGTGACTATTCCCCACCACATTGATGCTGGAATGCTTGAAAATACTTCGGGTTGGGCAACATGTTCTGCATGATACATCAAGCTGGATGCAAAAATCAAGACAATAAATAAAATAAAAAATGCAACTCCCAAATCTCCTGCTTTTGCCTTAAAGACTTCTCCCAAAGTTCTCATTGGTTCAGAATATCTGGCAAGTTTGAATAATCTGAACAATCTAAGCAGTCTGATTATTCTTATGAATCTGACATCTGCTACTACAAATGGCAAGAAGAATGGCAGTATAGCTGCTAAATCAACTAACATCATTGGAGTAACAACATATCTTAGTCTGGCAAACTTTACTCCTTGATATTTTGGATTTAGTTTACAAACAACAATTCTACCTGCATATTCAATTGTAAATATAATAACTGAGAATACTTCAAATGGTGTAAACAAATATCCATATTCGTCTAATACAGACTCTTCGGTTTCAATTAGAACAAATAGAACATTTACAGAAATTAGTGTAATTATGAAGATCTGAAATCCTCTTGCAATCTTATCATTTGTTGTTCCTTCTAGAATTTCATATGCTCTTTGAATTGCTTTATTGGTCATACTATAACCAATTTCTTTTTTTGAACCATCCTAGCATTACTATTACAACTATTAACATAACCCCTAACATGACAAAGTAGCTTCCCTTCCACGATAATTCTGGAATGTATTCAAAGTTAGTTCCGTATATTCCTGCAATGAAGGTTATGGGAATAAAGATACTAGCTATGATGGTCAATGTTTTCATTATTTCATTCATCTTGTTGCTAACACTTGAGAGATACGTATCTAGCATTCCTCCAACCACATCTCTTAATCCTTCAATGGTATCTATTACCTGCACT
>JAWVZS010000276.1:0-1554 GCA_033722055.1 Nitrosopumilaceae archaeon | reverse complement strand
CATATGCTTAGGTCTGCAGGACTACGTGCTGCAAAACATGTAGGAATTGTTGGTGAATGCAATATCCAGTATGCACTTGATTCTGACTCTGATAGATATGTTGCAATTGAAATAAATCCACGACTTTCTCGTTCATCTGCACTTGCTAGTAAAGCAACAGGATATCCTCTAGCTTACATGTCTGCTAAAATTGGATTGGGATACACGCTGCCAGAACTTGTAAACCATATTACCAAATCTACTACTGCATGTTTTGAACCATCACTAGATTACATAGTATGTAAACATCCTAGATGGGACTTTTCAAAATTTGATATGGTTAAAAGAAAACTTGGACCTACAATGAAATCTGTAGGTGAAGTAATGGGTGTAGGTCGAACTTTTGAAGAATCTTTGCAAAAAGCAATTCGAATGTTAGATATTGGTAAAGATGGTTTAGTTCTTAACAGAACAAATGGTGAAACATTTACAGAAGAAGATCTTGAAGAAAAACTTACTCACTTTAATGATTTGATTTTGTATCATGTAGCTGCTGCAATAAAACATGGCTTTACAACAGAACGAATTTACAAACTCTCTGCAATAGATCCCTGGTTTATTGAAAAAATACGAAATATCGTAACCATTGAATCAAAACTCAAAGAAAAACAACTTGACAAGAATCTCTTTTTAGAATCCAAACAAGCTGGATTTTCTGACAAACAAATTGCTCGAGCACAAAATTCCACGCCTGAAGAAATACGAAAACAAAGAAAAAGTCACGGAGTTCTGCCTTCCGTTAAACAAATCGATTCACTTGCAGCAGAATGGCCAGCAGTTACCAATTATCTTTATCTGACTTATGGTGGAAACAAAAATGACATCAAAGTCTCAGAGGAAAACCGTGGAGTGGTTGTTTTAGGTGCTGGGCCGTACAGAATTGGAAGTAGTGTGGAATTTGATTGGGGCACTGTAAATATGGTTTGGGGTCTGCAAGAAAATGGCATTAAAAACGTCTCTGTTGTTAATTGTAATCCTGAAACAGTTTCTACTGACTATGATATTTGCAGCAGGTTGTATTTTGAAGAAATCACTGAAGAAAGAATTCTTGACATTGCAGAATTTGAAAACCCTGAAGGTATAATCACATGTGTTGGTGGTCAGACTGCAAATAATCTTACACCAAGTATTGCAAAACATGGTATCAATATTTTAGGTACTAGTGCTGTAGATGTTGACCGTGCAGAAGATAGATCAAAGTTTAGTGCTGAACTTGACAAATTACATATTCAACAACCTACTTGGCAAGCCTTTTCCAACCTTAATGAGGCAAAAAAGTTTGCACAAGATGTTGGCTTTCCTGTAATTGTAAGACCTTCATATGTTTTGTCTGGTGCTGCAATGAAAGTTGTTTGGTCTCAAGATGAACTTAAAACATATGTAAAAGAAGCTACTGATGTTTCTCCTGATCATCCTGTAGTTATCTCGAAGTTTATGCTAAATTCGCTTGAAGTTGATGTAGATGGGATTTCAAATGGTAAAGATGTTGTAATTGGAGCTATTGTAGAACATATT
>JAWVZS010000275.1:0-1566 GCA_033722055.1 Nitrosopumilaceae archaeon | reverse complement strand
TTGGCATCTTTAAATTAACTTTTTTTTGTGCTTCTCCCCACGTTTCTGACAGTTGTCTGTAATATTCTGAAAGATGCTTGTTAAACTCTAGTAATTTTTCATTTATTTCTATTAATTCTGAAGCAATTTCTTTTGAGTTTGCTGAAAATGCTCTCATTGGTCCAATTGAGGTCAGAGCTTGCGGCTTACTTGACATAAGATGGATTAAATCTGTCCAAAATAGTGACAGGTGCTTATAGTAATCTTTTAGATCATTTTCTGATGAACTCATATCTTATTGATAACATCGATCTCAATAAATAGATCGCTTGTCTAATTAGTCAATTGGTTAATGTTGAAAAACTAGAGACGATATGTCAGAAAATCATACAACTTGATCCCAAAGTACGTTCTGCTAGAATAATTAACAATCGTGGACATCTTGAAGCTGGTGGCATGAAAGATGGTCTTGTTTCACTAGAAGATCAAAAACAAGATGAGATGCTGTTTATGGAGCTTGCACTACGCGTTAGGATGAGGCATGAATTTGACAAGGAATTTGGTGAAGTCAATTTCTCATTATCTTATAGAGATAGGGTAGTTATCATGAGTTTTCCTCTAGAAAATGATGATGTTTTACTTGTTTCAACTGAAAAAGATATTCATTTAGATAAGGTTCCATTTGATATTTTAAAAATAATCAAACCACTTAAACATAAAATTACTACAACATTTTAATTCTGTTATGCGTTATCAAGATTCCGAAAAAGTTGGCTGGACTAAGATAGAATCCCTAACTACGATTCTTGCTAAAAAATTATCCAATACCAAGTTCTCTTCGATTTCTACAATTAGTAGAGGTGGTTTAGTACCTGCCCGATTACTTGCAGATCATTTAGCGATTGATAAAATTCTAGTTGATAAAGACACAATTCCTATTAATTCATTATTTGTTGATGATATTTACGATTCAGGGGATACATTTAGGAAAATTATATCTAAAGTTGACGATCCTCAAAATTTTGTATATGCGACATTGTTTGCAAGAAAGGGGAAAAAATATCCAAAACAACTTGTTTTTGCTCAAAAAACCCGTGGTAATGAATACATTATCTATCCTTGGGATAAACTTGAACATAAACGTCTAAAAAAATTGGGTTTATAGAATTAACCACTACTATGTAGAATTTTTTTGTGGATATTTTCTATATTGCTGAAAAGCATTTTGTTATTTCAATAGTAACTATATTGATTATTGGTTTACTGCAGGGTGCAATTCTTGGTAGAGGAATTCGAAACCGTTTTCCAAAATTAAAAACCCATGCTCGTATTGTCTCAACAAGTCTCTTAGTTTTATTTTCAGTAAACGCGGTTGCAAATATTTTGAAATTTGCATCTCCTGAAAAAGTCCAATCAGACGCTCTAAGAACGCCTGAAAACATTCAAGAAGGAATTAACATGGCAATTAAAGTTCTAGGCTTTGATCTAGGTTTTTGGTCTGTTATTGCTATGTTTGTATCTGTGATCCTTGTTGTATTTTTTAGATTTGCAGAGTTGCCATCTGTTGCGCGATATTTTATTTTTGGA
>JAWVZS010000274.1:0-1571 GCA_033722055.1 Nitrosopumilaceae archaeon | reverse complement strand
GTAAAGCAACTATTTAGAACGATATTTTGTTGCAGCATCTTCTAATGCTTTAATCATGGGTAATTTTTGACCTGTTAAATACAAAACAAGTGCTCCTCCTGCTGTGCTAATGTGATTTATTTTTTCAGCCAATCCGTATTTTTTCAGAGCTGACGTCAAATGTCCGCCACTAACAATGGTAGTTGCCATAGAGTTTGCCACTGCTTCTAAAAGTCCTTTGGTTCCAGAACTGAAATTCTCTTTTTCAAAATATCCTGCAGGACCACTAATGAATACAGTTCCTGCACCTGCAATTAGTTTTGAATAATGTTCCACTGTTTTGGGACCTAAATCGTAAATTTTATCCCCTTTTGCTAACTCCCTAATGTCTAATTCCATTCTTTGTTCATCCTTATCAATTGCAACATCTACGGGAGTAGAAAAGACATCAGGATATTCACCAATTAGGGCATGTGCTTTTTCCACTACTTCATCTTCTCTTTTTATGCCTAAAGGATACTTTATTCGAGCCTGTGCACGCATGAAAACATTTCCGATAACACCTGTAAGTAAAACGTGATCCGCCCTTCCATTCTGAATCAGCATTCTAATTGCTTCTAGTCTGTCTGGAACCTTTGAGCCACCTAAAACTATGACATGTGGAGCTTTAGCAACAGTTATGATTTCATCTAAATTCTTTACTTCTCTTTCTACAATTCTTCCTGCACACGCTGGAATTAACTGGGGAAATCCTACAATGGAAGGATGTGATCTGTGTGCACTTGGAAATGAATCCAGAACACATAGATCAAAAAGTTTTGCTAATCTTTGCACCATTATGGTTTTAGCAGCATTTTCTGGCGTGAACTCATAATTTTCCTCTGCACATAATCGTAAATTATCTAAAAGTAAAATTTCACCACTCTTTAGATTTTTTATTTCATTTCTTGCTGCAATGCCTGTGACATCTTCTACGTATTTAACGGGTTTTCCCAGTAGTTCCCCCATAACTTTTGCATGCTTTTCCATTCCAGTGTAGTCTTTGTTTCCAACTCTGCCCTGATGAGATGCAACTACTACTTTTGCCTCTGATAATGCTTCAATAGTTTCGATTGCCTCTTCGATTCGTTTTGTTCCTGAAATCTCCATAGTATCAGGATCAATGGGGCAGTTCATGTCCACTCTCAAAAAAACTGTTTTGTCTTTTACATCAAAATCATCGAGTGTGAGAACTTTCACGATCCTTCTATTATCCACTTGGTTAAAATCTTTAAGCCGATCAGAATTACATCTATCACTTTTAGAAAATTATTAGATGTCAATCCACTGGGAAAAATTAAAAATGATTCAATTGAGGTTTTGAATAGTTGCAAAATTGGATTTTCTCTTTTAGGTCTAGATCATTTGTTTTGTTAGTTGTTTCTTTCTTAATTGTTACATTTTTGGTTCATTTTGGTGTAACTGATGATTTTGATAATGATGTGGTTTCTGCTACTAAAGAAATTGTAGGTAATCCATCTCTTGATTTGATGATGCAGATGGTGACGGAAACTGGTGATGTGTTTTACATGTTCCTCTTTGGTGTTGTCTTG
>JAWVZS010000273.1:0-1610 GCA_033722055.1 Nitrosopumilaceae archaeon | reverse complement strand
GTAAGACGTAGGGAAGATTTTACAACATTTGCTGACTTGAGACTTACTGGTGTTGGCATGGTGGGGGTAGTTCATGCGAATTCTCCACTTGATGCGATACAACGATTTATTGGAAAAATTGAACTTGGAATAATTCCCAATGTTCTCGATACTGTAGTTTTTGTAAAAGATGGTCGAATTGACAAAGTTTACGAACTTGAACTTATTGTGAAAGTTCCATCTGGAATGACAGAGTCTGTTTTAGCACGACCTGTAATTGATGTTAAGAACTTTGAAAACAACTCTTTGGAATACGAAATTTACACCTTTGGTGAAGAGAATGTAATCGTTCCTGTTGGAAAGCAAACTACAAAGATTGGAATTGAAAGCCTTGCACAAGAAAAAATTCGAGAAGTTTTCAAGCGATATGATCCTAGGGCTCAAGTTGAAATTTTATCTAATAACAAAGTTAGAGTTTTTGTAGATAAACAATACATTCCATCAATCATTGGAAAGGGAGGTTCTAACATTAATGAACTAGAACAACTACTCAAGGTTCACATAGATGTAATGGAAAAGGATTCATCTAATGCTCCTACTTCGTTGGATTCGACCTATGAATTACCTTTCACTTTTTCTGAAACAAAAACTGCACTTATTCTTACAGTTAGTAGGGAATATACATCCATGCATGCAGACATCTATGTAAATGACAAATATCTGACTTCTACACGTATTGGCAAAAAAGGGCAGATTAAAATTCCTAAAAAAACAGACACTGCAAAAAGTCTAATGCATCTTGCGTCATCGCAAAATGACATTAACATCTTTCTTAAAGATTTTTAAAATTATCTAGAATTTTTGGATTTGCTTTGAGAAATGTAATAAATTTTCTTAATTGTTTTATTGTCTTAGGATTTAGATGATGTTCTATTCCTTCTGCATCTTGATTTGCAGTATCTGGACTAATTCCTAAAATCTCAAAAAACTCTAATAATATTCCATGTTTTTGTCTGATCGTTTCAGCAAGTTTGGATCCTTTATTTGTTAGATTTATTCCGTGGTATTTCTCATACTCGAGATAGCCATTCTCGTCTAGTCTACGTAGCATCTTTGTAACACTTGGCGGACTAACATTCATGTATCTTGAGATATCTAATGTAGTAGCATATCCTTTTAGCTCTACTAGCTCGGATATTACTTCTAAATAATCTTCCATTCGTGAGGAATTTGTTTTAGCTGTTTCATGAGCTGCCTTTATGGATTCAAGCCGTTTATTGTCCTTCTTTTTCAAGACTTCTTGTTACTTTGAAAGCAACTAGTATAATTTAGTGTCTATGCGTAAAGCTATGCTTTCTTGACTAGAAAGTAACCTAGATTGATCTTTGAATGTTAACTATTTTTGCCTTGATTATACTTGTGGAATGGACCCCCTAAAGGCACGATTAGAGAAAATCAAAAAATATCATGACTCTGCACATAGGAGAGCAAATCTTTATTCTAATATTGCAAAAATTCATGATTCAAAGGCATCTAACTCTTTTGGAGCATTACAAAAGGCACCAGCTCCTGGAAAAAAACTCCAAAAAATTGGATTCATCATGCTGTGGATTCCAGAGCCAACAGGTGTT
>JAWVZS010000272.1:0-1622 GCA_033722055.1 Nitrosopumilaceae archaeon | reverse complement strand
TCATTTCCTCTCTGGTAAATACTTCTTCATACCTCTTTCCAGTACCGTCATTAGTGGATTTGTTTCCAGTCCTCATCCAATAACCAAAATCTGTTTCTTGAATAATTTTTTCTAAATCAGAAAGAGCTATCTTATTTTGTATTTTTGAGTTTGTAAAATGTCCAACATAAACTACTTTTTCTAAAACATCTTTGGTAAAATTAAGATTAAGTTCACATAGAGTATAAGGAGGAGGTGAGTCTGCTACAAGAATTTTTGTTGCCTTTGCAATTTGTTTTGCAACAAAAATTAGTCCTGGATAAAAATAAGAACGTGACTTCCATAACTTTGGCATGAATTGATTTGTTATGAATAAACTTGGAATGTTTCTTTTGTATGCAAGAACATTAGAACCCATGTCTCCATCATTAATCACGATATCGAATTTTTCTGAATTATAGATTCTTCTTTCCTCTCTCAGATAACTTGCAATTTGTTTGACTAGTGGTGGATGTTCTGATATTGGCAAGAGAATATTTAACATAGACAAGGGAAGATTAGGACCAAACTCTCCATCAATTGGAGTTGGCATTAAAACCTCATGTATCTTATCACGTTGATTGGGAAATTTTTCTAATAGTTTTTCATAGACATGGTCTTTGCTTGAAAAATGAATCTCAAATTTATCTTTGATATGGTCATCTAGAACTTCATTTAGACGCATCATTCGTGAATAATGTCCACTACCCCACGGATAGATGAATTCACCAATCTTTTTCATATTGAAAATCTACAAATCCACTTTAAATTCTCAATGATTACTCTAGTGCGTCTAAAATGTCATGTACGTTATTTGGTCCTATGTCTACTGAAATCTTCTTTTCTGACTTTAAACTTTCATGTACTAGTTTTTCAGACACATTTGGGATTTTTTTGAAATTCTTAGAAATCATGTTTTCAACCTTTCTAGCTTTACTTGATATGCCAAGCTCCTGAAGATCATTGAACATTTGCCTATCTGTACCAAAAAGTGGAAACAATGGAATTTTACTTTCATTTGTTACCCTTTTAATAAATTCATCAATAATTTTTCCTGACAAAAATGTAGGTGATGCAGGAATTGAAATATGTTTGATCTTTTCATTATCTGCAATTTTTAATGAAATCTCTAAACAAACTGCAATTAGTATTGGGTAATCTGAATCTGTATAGTTTTTAAAATTAATATGAAAAAATCCAAGTTCTATTTTCTTTGTTATTAGTCTTGGAATGATTTGATTTATGATTTTAACTAGGTTCATTAATTCTGAATCTTTCTTGTAACAAACAACTATCTTTGTTTTGTATCCTTGTCTGATGGTATTTAATGCGTTAATTGCAGATAGTTCATCAAACACGCAGCAAATTGCAGTCTGTTCTTGAATCCCATAAGGGACTCCTCCTAACCCCTCATCAATAAAAATACAAACATATGCATTATTTTTTGTAAGATAAGAATATACCAACTTATCAAACTCTTTCTTTGTTCCCGGTTTGGCTCCTAGTTTAGATTTTTTTTCAATTATTGATGATGTTGCTGCAATTTCTACATCGTTTGGCAAAAATCCTTTTGATGTTCCTTCTACCTTTACTAGGAATTTTTC
>JAWVZS010000271.1:0-1627 GCA_033722055.1 Nitrosopumilaceae archaeon | reverse complement strand
AGATTGGAAGCAAGAAGAGATGATAAAAGAAATCAAGGATGGGTATTTTGTGTCTAATATGAAAATCCCTTCAATAGATATGAAACGATACAATTGGAGTATATCTTGTCAATATGCTCAAAAAATTGAAAATGGTGAAATTACAGATCTACTACGAGACGTCATTGTATGGGACACAGCACCTAAATTTTTCAATTCAATAGATGCGTGTGGTAAGGATTTTACAGTAAGGCCAATTACAAATTGTGGTAAAGGCGACCCAATGCAACAAATGATTATGGGAAACGGCGGACCTTCTGTACGAGGAGAAGCAATAGTAAAAAGTGTAAATTAAATGTCTATAACAGAGATTCAAAAACAAGTAACTAAATGCACCAAATGTGATTTGTGTACTACTAGGACAAATGCAGTTCCTGGGAAGGGGAATTTTAATGCCGACGTAATATTTGTAGGCGAAGCTCCTGGAAGGAATGAAGACAAAAAAGGAGAGCCATTTGTGGGAGCTGCAGGAAAAAAGTTAGACTGGGCACTAGAGAATGCAGGAGTTTCACGAGACTCAATCTACATAACAAACGTAGTAAAGTGTAGACCTCCAAACAATAGAGTTCCATCGGAACACGAAAAAGATATGTGTAAAAATTATCTCGAACGAGAAATTTCAATTATTGAGCCCAAAATCATATGTATTATGGGGAATACAGCCTTCGGTTCAATTTTAGGAGGATCAGACATTACCAAGAATAGAGGAAAGGTTATTCGAAAAAACTCGATGAATTATTTTTTAACAATTCATCCAGCTGCTGTGATTTACAACCAAAAATTTGAAAGTATATTGAAGTCAGATATTGCCAAAGTATTAGACATTGCAAGAGAATTAAAAAGTGGAAAAGATATTGATGTCGACTATGAATATACTACCTAGAGAGTTTTATTCTAAAGATACTGTCAAGGTTGCAAAAAACCTTCTAGGCAAAAAAATCATAAGAAAAATTGGAAGACATGAATTAATAGGAATAATTACAGAAACTGAAGCATATAGACACAAAGATGATCCTGCAAGTCATGCTTTCAACAAAATAACTGAACGAAATAGAGTAATGTTTGGCGAAGTGGGAATAGCCTATGTTTATTTTACATATGGAATGTATTTTTGTTTTAATGTAGTAGCGAAAAATCCCTCAATTAATGCCGGAGCTGTATTGGTTCGCTCTATATTTCCAGAGAAAGGAGTTGAAATAATGAAAAAAAATAGAAAAATGAAAGATGAAAAAAACCTCACCAATGGACCTGCCAAGCTTACCCAAGCTTTACAAATTAACAAAAAACATTACGGGATGGATTTGACAAAAAAATCTGAAATATTCATAGCAGACGGGATTAAACCAAAAAAGATCGTTTCAGGTCCTAGAATCGGGATAAAAAAAGCAGTAGATAAAAGATGGAATTTTAAAATAAATTTGTAAGTTAGTTATCATTATCGTCATCAAGTGTCCAAGGAGCAATTTTTCCTAATATTCGTCCCCAATCTAGCCTTAGTAACAAAATAACGACTAGCGTCATCATAGCGCCAAAAACAGCTATTCCCACATACACTGCAATAGGATCTTCAATATCTTCTAAAAATGGT
>JAWVZS010000270.1:0-1629 GCA_033722055.1 Nitrosopumilaceae archaeon | reverse complement strand
TTCCTTACAGAGAGGACCTTCCTTCATTACTTCATCAAATCCAGAATTAATAGAATCAGTTGATTCTTGTACAAACTGGACACCTTTTGTTCCATTAATCAAAACATTACCACGTGAATCAAATTTCATAACACGTTTGATAGTATCTGTATCCCATCCTTGCTCTTTGAGAAGTTTGGAGACTTCGGCCTTGTCTTTCAAATCGCTAATTTCACCAGTTCTAAGCATTTCAGCAATCTTTGGCTCTAGTGGTTCGACTTTCATGAAAATCTTGTTGTGACGGTTTGGAGATTTTGACATGATTGGCTCACAAGTTCCCTTGACAGTTTCTCTATAGTTGATTAAAGGTTCAGATGTTACAATGTCTACTTTGGCATCTTGGATTCTGTGAGTTGCAACATCCAAGTGCAGTACACCCATTCCAGCTACTATGGTTTCACCAGATTCTTCGTCAATTTTTACAACAAGGTTTGGATCCTCAATTGTTAATTGTTTTAGAACTTCGACTAATTTTGGCAAGTCTTTTGGATGTTTTGGCTCAATTGCTACTTGAACGACAGGTTCTGAAACATATTTGATTCCCTCAAACATTTGAATTCCTTTTACAGATGAAACTGTATTTCCTGCTCTAGCTTCAGTTAGTCCCAGTAATGCTGGAATGTTACCAGCTCCTAATTCACCTACTTGTTCTCTTTGGTTTCCCATGAAAAAGTTTACAGATTGTACTCTGCCTTCTCGTTTTGCATCAATAATGTTAATTGTTTGACCATCTTTGATGGTTCCAGAAAATAGTCTTCCAATCGCTACAGGCCCTGCTGCTTTGTCAAGTACCATGTTTACAATCATCATAATTGTTGGCCCATCATCTTTACACTCTAGCAATGCCTTTCCAATGTCAGAATCAGGATCTCCGTGCCAAATCTTTGGAATTCTGTATTTTTGAGCCTCGTGTGGTGGTGGATGATGTTTTACTACCATTCCCAGCACGGCATCTGCAAGTGGTGCCTTTTCTACTAAATCATCTACTTTTTCATTAGTATAAGCATCAATTACGTCTTTGAATGTAATTCCTCTTTCTTTCATGATATCGATATTGATTGCCCATCTGTCTTTTGCAGAGCCAAATGTTACAGAAGCATCTTGGATTGATACTTTCCATTTTTCTTTGTATTCGTCTTCTGCATAAGTATCGATTAATTGATTAAAGTTAGATACAACATTTGCAAGAGTTTCTTGCATTTTCTCAGGAGTTAATCTTAGCTCCTTGATTAGACGGTCTATTTTATTGATGAATAATACTGGCTTTACTCTTTCTTCGAGTGCCATTCTAGTTACAGTTTCAGTCTGAGTCATGATACCTTCTACTGCATCACATACTACTACTGCCCCATCAATTGCCCTTAAACTACGAATTACTCTACCACTAAAGTCTACGTGGCCTGGAGTATCAATCATGTTAATGACGTATTCTTTGTCTTTTTGAGTAAAATGAAGAGTAACGTTTGCCTGATAAATTGTAATTCCTCTTTCTTGTTCTTCTTTATCATAATCCATTGCCAAGGCTTTTCCAGCTGCAGATGGTGCAATAATTCCTGAATATGCCAACAGACTGTCACTCATTGTAGTTTT
>JAWVZS010000269.1:0-1630 GCA_033722055.1 Nitrosopumilaceae archaeon | reverse complement strand
ACTTTACAACAAGTATGCCTGCGTTATTTACCAATACATCAATCTGGCCAAATTTTTCCAAAGTTTTTTTTATCATAGAATTTACTTGGTTGAATTTTGTAATATCAGCTGCAATACCCAAAGTATTAACATCAAAATTTTTGGAAATATCTCGTGCTACTAAATCTGCATCTTTTTGGTGTCTCGAGTTAATTGTTACATTGTATCCGTTATTTGCAAGTGCATATGCAACATCTTTTCCAATCCCTTTTGTGCTGCCAGTAATAATTGCAGTTTTTGTCATTTTATCACAGTGTTTGAATATGTGATTTAATTTTTTGTAAAATTAAAAAAATTCAGACTTGAAATTATTGTAAAACTTTTTCATGTTATCATTAACAAGAGGGAGTTTCTTACTAATTTCGTCTCTAATTTTTTGCGGGTCAATTCCGGGAATTTGTTTTAGTTTTTCCTCAGTATTATCTATCCAAAGGTTAACCATCTCTTCATTTACCTCTAAATGAAATTGCAATCCCACAGCTGAGCCAATCTGAAATGCTTGATTCTGATACACACTAGAATGAGCTAGTCGGATTGCGTTTTCAGGCAAGTCAAAAGTATCAGAATGCCAGTGAAATACAGTAAACGGACTATTAATTCCTGAAAATAATTTTGAATCATTATCAATTTGTAAATCATCATAAAATCCAATTTCCGTTTTAGGTCCACGACTAACCTTTCCACCAAAAGTTTTTGCAATTAGCTGAGAACCCAGACATATTCCCAGTACAGGAATATTTTTTGACACGCAATTCTGAATTAGTTTTTGTTCGTTTCTCAAATAATCTAAATCATCATTTGCACTTTCTGGCGCACCCAAAATTACGACAAAATCATAATCCTTTGTTGGTATTTGTTGTTCTTTTGCGTGTATTGACTCTATGTTGAATCCATCATTCTGTAATAGTTCACCCAAATATCCAGAACCTTCTATTCTGGTGTTTTGAATTAACAAAACGTCTTTCATTAAAAAAAATTTAGTAAAACTTCTTTTAATATGTTGGAGTATTGTATACTGTGCTTGTAACAGAGCAAGAAGTAGAAGATTTGAGAAAGTTTGTTTCTCAGTTAAATTCCCAAAAAAAGTCCCCCATTATTGTTGAAGGGAAAAGAGATGCCGCAGCTCTTAGAAAACTAGGACTATCAGGAAAAGTTCTACAATTTCACAAGTTTGGCGGAATGGTAAACTTTGCAGACTCGGTTGCCAAATATGATCAGATAATCATACTTTTTGATGGCGATAGAAAAGGCAGGTACCTTACTGGAAAGACCATACAATTACTACAACGTAGAACTAAAGTTGATTTGACATACAAACAAAAACTAAATGCAATAACAAAGGGAAAAATTAGATTTATTGAACAGTTGATCTGTTACGAATCCTATATTGTCTAAGGCCAGAGGCCTCTTTGGTTGAATGCATCAACTACACGCTGAACAGCAACTGCCATTGCAGCACGTCTCATGTCTACTTTCTTTTTGGTTGACATTTTGTAGGTATCATTAAAGCCACTTACTAGGTGGTTTTCCATCTTTGTTGCAACCTCATCAAATGACCAATAGTAACCCATGTTGTTTTGTACCCATTCGT
>JAWVZS010000268.1:0-1645 GCA_033722055.1 Nitrosopumilaceae archaeon | reverse complement strand
TTTTCAACTTCTAAGACCGCATCTTTGTAATTTTGCCAGGATTTTTCAACCTTTTCAAATGCTCCTCCTAGGTGGTGATGAGCTGGTGCAACTTCTTGACCTTTTATCTCTCCCCCGTTTTCTAATATTTTCAAATGTGTCTCAGTTTCTTTTATTTCATTTTGCAATCTAGATTCATCCTGCATACTACCACTGGCAATTCCTGTTGCAATAGCTGAAATTGATTCTGCTTTTACTTTTAGATCACCAGCTCGTATGATTGCATAAGATTGTGCTGAGTCAACTTGGCCTTCATAGTATAATAAAAATAAGTTAATAGCGGCAACTGCAATCAAAATCCCAATTAGCAGATACGTTTTACTGATGATCTTCACACTTTGAAAAGATTATGATATAGTATAAAACTGATGGGTAAAATATCTTTAATGTCAAGTTATGTCTGATGAATTCATAAAGGTAGCAACTCAGGAAATTCTTGAAGACATTGCTAAAATTAATGAAATTTTAGAGTCTTGCAACAGTGATGATGATGTATATGCAAATGCCAAAAACCTTCAGGGTTATTTTCATAAAATCAAAGGATTAGCCCCTATGATGGAAAAAAATCACGTAGGAGAAGTGGCTGCTTTTTTTGATTCCTTACTAAAACAGATTATTGATAACAAAAAACTCGATGGAATTTATGATTCTCTTATTCAAACAATACCTGAAATGAAAACTGGCATGACTGCATCAGATGACAATCTAAAACTATTACAAAATCAGTTATCTTCTAAATTTCAATGAATAACATTAAGATTTTTTATACTCATCACGATTTGACAATGTATGGCCAAAATAATGATTGCCGATGATTCTGACTCTATCCGTTTGGTTTTAAATGACATTCTATCAATCGGTGAACATGAAGTCGTATCTGAAGCAATAGATGGTGATGACGCAGTAAAAAAATTTGCAGAGTCTAAACCTGATTTGGTTTTATTAGATTTAGCAATGCCAAAAAAAGATGGTCTGCAAGTATTACAAGAAATTATGGATATCGATCCTAACGCAAAAGTTGTTTTAATTACTGCAAGCGAAGATCAAAAAATTATCTCACAATGCATGGAAAAAGGTGCCTTGTCTTATATTGCAAAACCTTTTGATTTTAATAATGTACTAAAAGTAATTTCTAATTCTCTTAATTAGATATGATTTATGCAAAGCAATTTAGAGCTCTATTCTAGATATATAATCAGGTATTAGTTTGTCAAAAATTGTAATAGATACAAGTATACTGATTAATGGACAGCTGATTGCTCAGCTTGAAGCAGGTAATATTGAAAATACTGAAATCATTATTCCTCAAGCAGTTTTTGATGAATTACAGTCTCAAGCATCTCAGAAAAAAGAACAAGGTTTTGTTGGACTGGAAGAAATAAAAAAAATTAAAGATATTTCTAGTAATTTTAGCATAACCGTATCTGTTCAAGGTTCACACCCTAGTACTGATGATATCAAACTAGCTGGTAGAGGAAGAATTGATGCTATGATTAAAGACGTTGCAAAACAAAATAACGCTACATTGTATACCTCAGATACGGTTCAGCATCTTGTAGCTCAGGCAGAAGGTGTTGATTCTGTTTTAATAAAGCCCATTATCAAA
>JAWVZS010000267.1:0-1646 GCA_033722055.1 Nitrosopumilaceae archaeon | reverse complement strand
GGAATACAACTTTTGAAAATGATTGCAATTTCCAGACTAGTATATGATGGATTAATCCCACACATTCAATCTTCATGGCTGACTAATGGTGTGGGTATGGCACAGCTTGCACTACAGTATGGTGCAGATGATTTTGGTGGCACTTTGATTGGTGAAGAAGTTGTTTCTTGTACTGGAGCCCGCTCCACTGAGCTAACTGATAAAAGAATTATTGATTCAATCCATCAAATAGGATACCAAGCAGAAGAGCGAGACAACTTTTACAATTCTGTAAGATTAATCTAGATTCCGTATTCAGACCATTTGTCGTCTACTTTCTTTTTGGTTTCTGGATCTGATTTTACTTGTTCTTGAATTTCTCTTTGGAATCCTTCTTCTTTTGTTTTTTGCGTTGCATCGATTCCAAGCTTGGAACCCAAGTTAACAATTGGTGATGCAGGATCCAAAGTATCTGTTGGCGCATTATCGATAATTATGGTGTCTCTTGCTGCATCAGCTCTGGTCGTAATTGCCCAAATGACATCATTCATGTCGTGAACATTTACGTCTTCATCTACTACAACAAACATCTTGGTTAATGCTAACTGTCCCATTCCCCATAGGCCCATCATGACTTTTTTTGCCTGACCTGGGTATCTTTTTTTGATTGATATAATTGCAAATCCTTGGAACCATCCAGCAGCTGGCATTGCAAAGTCTACTATTTCTGGATGGAACATTCTAAGCATTGGCAAAAATGATCGTTCAATCACTTTGCCAATATATGCATCCTCCAAGATTGGCTTTCCAACTATTGTTGTAAGATAGATTGGATCTTTTCTTCTCATAATTCCAGTTAACGTAAATGTTGGATACGGTTCTACTGGTGTGTAATAACCGGTATGATCACCAAACGGTCCTTCGTCTCTAATATCTGATGGATCTACATATCCTTCTAGAACCATTTCTGCATTTGCTGGAACCTCAAGATCAATTGTTTTACATGGAACTGTTTTGATTCCTTGTTTTCTTGTAATGCCTGAAAACAAATACTTGTCTAATCCTTCTGGAACTGGAGCTACTCCGGCAAAAACTGTTGATGGCTCACTGCCAATAATTATGGCAGCTGGTATTTTTTCACCTTTGTCTTTTGAAATATCTCCATGGTGTGCACCACGTTTGTGTTTTTGCCAATGCATTAATGCATGTGTTTTATCTACAATTTGCATTCTGTACACACCTAGGTTTCTAATTCCTGTTTCAGGATGTTTTGTCGCAATTAATCCAAATGTAATGAAACGGCCTGCATCTTTTGGCCATGTTTTCAATATTGGTATATCATCAAAGCTTGGGTCTTCAACTATTACTTCTGTTACTGGTCCGCTTTTTTCTGGTTTTGGAAATGCATCAGTCATCTTTGATAGTTCGGGAAGTTTTTTGATTTTACCTAAAAATCCAGTTGGGATATCCATCTTTGTCATGTCTACAATTCTTTGACCAATCTCTGTAAAGTCTGCAGTTTCTAATCCAATCTCTAATCTCTTCATGGAACCAAATGCATTTCCTAAAACTGGCATGTCATATCCTTTTACGTTTTCAAACAATACTGCAGGACCATTATCGTACATTACTCGTTTTAGAATTTCAGCAATCTCTAAATTTGCATC
>JAWVZS010000266.1:0-1646 GCA_033722055.1 Nitrosopumilaceae archaeon | reverse complement strand
GGGATGGAGTTACACCAGTTAATGCTTATTGTAAAACAAGTTCCTCGTCTAATCCATCTAATCGATAAATTAATACTTCATACGTTTATCATTCATTTTGATCTTCGAATATATACTCTATAATGTTGATTTTTTGTATTGGTGAATATTTTAGTAATTGGTTCCGGAGGTCGTGAGCACGCTCTATCTTGGAAACTCTCACAAAGCAATATTGTAGAAAAAGTTTTTACAACTCCTGGTAATGGTGGAACTCAAAACAATATCGACATAGCTGTTGATAATTTAGATGCCTTAGCAGCCTTTGCAAAAGACAATGACTGTTTCACAGTAGTTGGACCTGAAGCTCCTTTAGCTGAAGGAATTGTAGATAAATTTACTCAAATGAACTTGAAAATATTTGGTCCAACAAAGTCTGCAGCACAGTTAGAATCAAGCAAAATTTGGGCAAAAGAGTTCATGAAAAGAAATGATATTCCTACTGCAAGATTTGAGATATTTGATGATGCAAAAAAAGCAGAAGATTATGTAAAATCACTTGATTACAATGTTGTAGTAAAAGCAGATGGGCTTGCTGCCGGAAAAGGAGTAATAGTATGTAATAGTACAGATGAGGCAGTTTCTGCAATCAATATTATTTTGACAAAAAAGACATTTGGTGAGGCAGGAAATCGAATAATAATTGAAGAGAGAATAGATGGAATAGAAGCATCTTACATCGCACTTTCCGATGGAAATGTTGCAATTCCTATGGCATCAAGCCAAGATCATAAACGAATTTTTGATAATGATAAGGGCCCAAACACAGGAGGAATGGGTGCGTATTCGCCAACTCCCATAATTACTGACACTCTGGCAAAAAAAATTCAAGAAAAAATAATCAACAAAACAATTCAATCACTAAAAGATGAAGGAATTGTATTTCGAGGATTTCTGTATGCAGGAATTATGATTAAAGATGATGAACCATATGTTTTGGAATATAATGTAAGGATGGGGGATCCTGAATGTCAGCCAATTACAATGAGAATGGATTTTGATCTGTATGATTATTTGTTAGCAAGCTCAGAAGGTAGACTTTCTGAATTGCCACAACCAAAATGGAAAAACCAAACAGCAGTATGTGTTGTATTGGCATCAGAAGGTTATCCTGAATCATATCCTAAAAATGAAGAAATCTCAGGACTGGATTCTGACTTTGATAATTCATTTGTATTTCATGCAGGAACAAAAAAACAAGATGGAAAGATACTGACAAACGGAGGACGCGTTTTGGGCGTTACTGCATTGGGGAATTCCTTAGAATCTGCAATTAGTAATGCATATTCAACTGCCGAAAAAATTTCTTGGCCACACAAGTATTGCAGAACAGATATTGGCAAAAAAGGATTAAACTACTGAGTTTTAATTACTTGTTTTTCAGTTACAATCCAATCCATTACTATGTCATGTTCTAGTTTGGGAATTTTGCTGATAATCTGTTTTTCAAGTACAGGTGAAATTGTTTCTATTTTATTTTTAGCAAGAAATTTGTCATAGAATCCATGACCGTATCCTAGTCTGACTCCTTTTGGGGTAATTCCAATTGTTGGAACAATCAATATGTCCAAGTTGTTATCTTTTTTACATTCGTCTTTGGGCTCCATAAT
>JAWVZS010000265.1:0-1650 GCA_033722055.1 Nitrosopumilaceae archaeon | reverse complement strand
GGCCTCAGTGTAATGGATGCAATTTCTGATAAAATCGAAGAAGAATATCCTAATGAGAAAATCTATGATAATAAAAAAACAAAGGTAGATGTAAACATAACAGATATAGACTCACAAATGTATCAAGTTATTTTTAATTTTGAATCATACAAAGGAGAAATTAACTATAATTGGAATGTAAACATGAAGACAGGCAATATTGAAGGTAATGATTCCTCATCAAAACATATTATTGATTTAGTTGATTTTTACGATTAGGCTTAAACTGTAACTAAATCTTTAGTAAATTTATGCATAATTATTGGTCTATCTTTTACAATTAGTGAGTCTTCAATTCGAACACCAAATTTGTTTGGAATGTATATTCCTGGTTCTACGGTAATTGCCATATTTTGCTTTAGTTTGGTTTTACTTTTGTGGGAGATGGTTGGCAATTCATGAACTTCTAAACCGATACCGTGTCCTGTTGAATGAATAAAATAATCACCAAATTTTTGTTGATCAATAAATTTACGGCAGGAAAGATCTACGGTTTTACAATCAGTGTTTGGTTTTACTGTGTTTAATCCAAGTTTTTGAGATTCTTTTACTATTTCATATACTTCTTTTGCCTTAGAGGAAACGTTTCCAATTCCAAAAGTCCTAGTTGAATCTGAGACATAGCCCTTGTATCTTAAAGTAAGATCAACTACAACTAAATCTCCTTTTTTGAATTTTCTATCAGTAACTTGTGCATGAGGAAGAGCACCATTTGGACCTCCAGCAATAATTAATGGGTTCAAAGTAGATTTGTAGCCAGTATCAAACATTCCTTTTTGAATTGCATAAGACATCAAAATTGCCTGTAGTTCTGATTCTTTTTGGCCAACTTTCATTTTCTTTGTACATAACTCAAACATTTCATCAATTATCTTAGAGCCCTTCTTTAGAAGAGTAATTTCTTGTTGATCTTTAATTTCTCTAGCATTGTAGAATGGTTCAGTTGAGGGTTTTATCTTAGGAATTGATTTTTTCAGGGAATTCATTATGGAGTAATTTTGGCAATCTGTGCATACAGTCTCATCTTTTATTTTATTAACCAAAGTAGAAATCAGGCCGGTTCCTCTCTCTGATTTGATAATTTCACAATCCTTGGATTCATCTTCTGCCCTGCCTACCTCCAACTCAGGTGCAATGATTGAGGTTTTGCCGTTTTTCTCCAGTATGCCAATTGCCTCACCCCAGAACCCAGTCATGTAAAATAGATTTTCAGGCTCGAATGCAACTAGGCTATTGCAGCCGAGTTTTTTGGCAAATTTTAACAGATTTTTTCTTCTTTGTTTCAACAGGAATCAGACATAATCTTGTAAATTTATGTATGATGCAAGATTTGTATATTACCTAACAGTGATTGGTCATCATGGCCGAGAAGAAAAAGAAAGTTGTAGCCCTGTTATCAGGAGGGCTAGATAGTCAGTTAGCAGTAAGGATGATGCAAAAACAAGGATTTGAAGTATCGGCTGTAGCAATAAAGACCCCGTTTTGTGATTTTGATTGCGGTAGAGGATGTGGATTTGAAATTAGAGAGAGGGCAGACGATCTCAATGTTAATCTAAAAACGGTTTATCTAGGTGATGAATATATCGAGATGCTAAAGCATCCCAAGTATGG
>JAWVZS010000264.1:0-1670 GCA_033722055.1 Nitrosopumilaceae archaeon | reverse complement strand
TTGCAATAAAAGAAGAAATGGAATCAAGCAAGTACGGAATTTTTTAAAAATACATTAGTAAATTAGCTATACAGTTTATCTGATAGGAGTAGCTGCGTTAAGAACTCCGATAAACTTGCCCTTTTCATTGACAAGCTTTATGACAATATCTGTAGAGTATATCTTTGCGCTATCATCCCATGATAAATCTCTAATCTGAACATCTTGGGAAAGTGCCTTTAGCCACCACCCTTCATCGCTTTGGTTATAATCTTCTGTTCTTCCAGTAGATGCAACAATTGCTCCAAATTCATTTGTAATCATTATTTCTGGGAATAATACATTACCAAACTTTTCAGTAGGAATCATTTGTTTTTCTTTTAGAATCTTAGCTACGTTGTTTTCAATTAGTGAGCCCATAAATGGAGACAGTTGGTTTTTTGGAGTCTTTTTCCACTCTGAATCTTTTTCCATCAGGTGAGTTTCTATTTCTTCATCACCCATTTGTCTGAATTTTTCATTAGATTTGATTACTGCATCCAGAACTGTTGGGTTTTCTGCTAGTTTGTACAATTCTAGTATTTTAAACATCAACAAGTCTTGATCAGCTGACAATACTCTTTCTTTAGATTCTGTATCAGTTACGGGAATTTCAAGCACGTCTACATTTGGCAATTCATCTGCTTTGATAACTATGGTTTCAGTTTGTGATGGAATAGTCAGAATTTTTTGGTTGATTAAGTACTGTAGTGCTGTGATAAATTCTTGATCTGTAATTTGCCCATTAACCCAAAAGCCAGCTGTAGTTTTAATCCACAATGGTATTTGGGATTCTTGTTGAGCATAGGCATAACCTGAAAAACCAATCACTGCCACCATTGCCACAAGTAAAATTTTTGAATATTTTTTCACGTTCTTGCTCTCTACAAGTTTCCTGTTTATCAAACATTAAAGAATTGATTTAAAGTGGAATAAGCTCAATTGATATTTTCAAAATTAAAAAGAAAAAATTATGCTGCTAGCCTAAAATTCCACTAGCAACAAGATATGCTCCTGCACCCATTCCAATTACGGCACCTATTGCCATACATATTAAGTCGAATTTTACGACCTTTTTGAATGGGGCATGAACTGTTTTATCCCTTGTTGAGATTTGTTTTGTTTCCATGATTATAGTTAGTATTACTAGTTGATAGTGCATGGTATGTGTTTCAAGTTACAAGTAAGCTGAAAAGCTGACCATAATGTTTCATATTTTCAATAAAAAGAGAGGTGTTTGAACAGACTATTATTCTAAAGAATTAGTTTTGTTTACTGTCTGCAGGTCATGAAAGAATTTTGTCTTTACTAAATAATCAAAATTTTTAAAAAATTCTTCATTTGAGAGTTTTTTATCAACCCAAAAATCTGCTACTGTCTTATACCAGTCAGGAATATCTACTTCCTTTGTCAAATCATCAGAGATCTTGAATGATTCAGGTACCCTTGACAAAAGTTTGTCTGTTCTTTCATCAGATAAAGTAAATCCCGTACTGTGATCTTTACTTTTTTTATCCTTTTCTGGATCAGCTAGGATAGTTTTTTGTCGATCAAAATATTGGCTAGAAAGAAGCTTTCCGTCATTTTCAAGCGTATAACCCATTATGAACAAAAAATCAGAATCGGACAACTTCCCTTCAGTCCAAAGTTTT
>JAWVZS010000263.1:0-1711 GCA_033722055.1 Nitrosopumilaceae archaeon | reverse complement strand
TTCAATTGTTCATGGCAACAAAAATGTTGATGAGGCTTGGAAACTCTATCAGAAATTAATACAAGAAAACAAACCTAAAACCAAAAAACCACAAAATAAAAACAACAAAAAAGATAGAAAAAAGAAAAAGTAACTAATTTTAAATCTTAGATAGATGGATGTGGGCTATTTTCCAAGTAGGTTGTTTTACTAGAACAAAAGTTGCTCGTCCATCAATTGATATGTGCTCACCAGTATAGTTTTTGTTGTCTACTAACATTCCTTTTTGGTTGAGTTCAAATGCAACAACTGCAGTATTTCCAAATACACTAATCTTTGGATTTTTAATTGCATAGTCATAGTCAGAAATACTTACAAATCTGAGCTCTTCTAATGCCATGCTGGTTTGGTAATCTTTTAGATCATATGGAGGAACATCACTAAAACTAGAAAACCTTGAATCATTTAATTGAATTTCTTGTAATGGAGCTAAATTTTTTGTCTTTCCGGAATCAAAAAATTTCTCAATCACTTCTATGATTTCTTGGTTTTCTGACAAAATCTTTGATGCCTCTATGGATATTCTGAGTTTAAATCTTCTGAACCAAAACCACTAAAAATTGTGGTTAATTGTCTGATAATGCTTATAAGCAAATTAGATTTTCTCAAATAATATGACTACAGTAGATTTTCAAAAAATTCTTCTACTGTTGGTACTATAGTGTGCAGAATTTATCTCACACATTAAAATTATGGAGATTGATTTGATGAATAAAATGGAAACTATGACTGGTGCAAAAGCTTTGATGAAGGCTCTTGAAAAAGAGGGCGTCAAGCAAGTATTTGGATTACCGGGAGGTGCAAATCTTCCAATGTATGATGAATTTTCAAGATGTGATATACGCCACATTTTGGTACGACACGAACAATCTGCAGCTCATATGGCAGATGGCTTTGGCAGAGTGAGCAGAAAACCCGGAGTTTGTTTTGCAACTTCCGGCCCAGGAGCTACTAACATCTTGACAGGTATTGCTACTGCACAAGCTGACTCTGCGCCTATGGTTGCTGTGACTGGACAAGTACCTGTTGCAATGATTGGAAGAGATGCATTTCAAGAAAGTGATATCATTGGAATGGCGAATCCTGTCGTCAAATATGCATTTCAACCAAGAAAAGCAGAAGAAGTTCCAGAATCTGTTAGAAAGGGATTTTTCATTGCAGAAACAGGTCGACCAGGACCAGTTCTTATTGATATTCCAAAAGATGTGCAAACCAATGAAGCAGAAATGAAGTTTCCTGATGAATTCAAGATTAGAGGATACCATCCATGGAATGATCCGGACATGCAAAACATTGAACGAGCAATTGAAATGTTACTTCATTCTGAAAAGCCAGTTATTTTAGCTGGAGGTGGAGCAATCATATCTTCAGCATTTGCTGAGCTTCAAGCATTAGCTGAATCATTGTTAATTCCTGTTGTTACTACTTTCAAAGGAAAAGGAGCATTTCCTGAAACACATCCATTGGCTTTAGGTCCTATAGGAATGCACGGACATGCAGAAGCTAATAAAATAATGACTGAGGCTGATTGTGTATTAGCAATCGGTACAAGATTTTCTGACCGCTCTGTCGGAACATTTGAAGACTTTGAAAAGAGATTAAAGATTATTCATATGGATGTTGATCCTGCAGAGATAGGCAAAAACCAAACAACTCAGGTAGCAGTTGTTGG
>JAWVZS010000262.1:0-1726 GCA_033722055.1 Nitrosopumilaceae archaeon | reverse complement strand
TATCTTTGACTAGCAATGAGACATTAATTTTATTTGTCAATATTACATTTTCTACACCTTTTTTCTGTAAGGCAATCATCCCATCATCACCAGTCTTATCAACTAAACATGCTATTTCTTCAGTATTTACTTTAATTGCAGAAACATTTGAAAGATTCAAATCTCTTTTTTGTAGTGATATAATATTTCCTGAATTAGTTCTCAAAAATCCCTGTGGATCAACCAACAAAAAATTAGAATTTGATTTTATTTTTTCATAGTTATCATCAGATATTTCATGATAGATAGGACTTACAATAGTACCGTCAGAATCAAAAGACGAAATTTCTATAGGTTCACACTCATGTTTTAATTTCAATGTCCTGTCAATTCCAGAAATATCAATTTCAAATCTAGTAGTAGGTTTCTGACTCAAGGAATTATCATAATTAATTTTATTATCTGAAAAATACTGTGTAGGGAAATCAGCTCCAAATTTGGTATGTAAATCAACATCAAACTTGAATTGACGTGCCATCATAGCACAATAGCAGGCAGCGCCACCAATCTGTTCATATGTGGAACCTTCAAGACTAATAGAATCGATTGCACAGTGAGAAAAAATAGAAATATTCATTCATTGAAATTTTTAATATGATGATTTAGTTTTTTGCATTAGATTGGCTACAAGAGGTACAAATTATGCTACCCTTGACTATAACTAATTCCACATTAGACCTAAAACACCTATGGCAGAGACCTCTCATTCTGCTGATTTATGATACTTGATCTTGCATTAAAACTTGATCAAATTAAATCAAAAATGAAATTATACTCAAGAATTTACCCACAATTCCTAAGCATGCACCAATATCGATATCCTCAAGATTATAAGTAGGCGTAATCACATTACCATTATGCCATTAAAGCGGGCCAGTAGAGGTAGAACAAAAGGAGGAAAAGGCTCAACAGGTGTTGTACAATGTACCAATTGTGGTCAAACGGTTCCAAAAGATAAAGCAAAAAAAGTCACATCACGACTAAATCTTGTTGAACATACGCTGGCCAAAGAGCTTAGAGCACAAGGGGCATACATAGCATCACCAACTGTTCTAAAATGGTATTGCATATCTTGTGCCATTCATTTCAAGATATTGAAAATTCGTTCAGCAGACAACAGACGAAAAAGAGGAAAATTACGATAGAAAAATTATTTTAAATTTTTTGAAACAACTATCATTCTTTGAATAAGCGTTATTGCAGCGATTATTATTACTATAATTATTCCATAAACCATCATGCCGGGAATAAAACCAATAAGTGCAATTACAAGCAACCTTTCCGCTCTTTCTCCTATTCCTATACCTTGAAGTTTTACATTTAATGCATCGGCTTTTGCTCTAGCATAGCTTACTAGCAGTGACAATGTTATTGCAAGGAAAACAAGATATGGTTCTGCAAATCCTCCAAAAAGTAGTCCTAAAAAGATAGCCACCTCAGCTATTTTATCAAACATAGAATCAAGAAAAGAACCCTTCTGAGAAGTTTTTCCAGTAACTCTTGCTACTTGTCCATCTACAACATCAAAAAAACCAGATACTAAAAGTAGTATTCCACCAATAATGAAACTATATTCAATCCCAATCCCATATGCAATAGCAGATGCAAAAGCAAATACCAAACCAATTGTTGTCCAAAAATTTGGAGAGAGTCCAGTAGATGCAAATCCTTTTCCAATTTTTTCAAG
>JAWVZS010000261.1:0-1731 GCA_033722055.1 Nitrosopumilaceae archaeon | reverse complement strand
ATTTCAAGTCCTACCTTTACTCCTGCGTCTTTTATTGAAAACTGACTCATTTTTTACTCTCCATTATTACGTTGAAAATTCTGATGCTACACACTCTAGCATCCTATTTTTTATCTCCTTGCTATTTTTGGCAGAACCTGCTGCCCACATTGCCTTTACTAAAGCAACCTCTGGCATCATATCCTCTAGTGGGATAATTCCCATATTCATCAAATCTCGTCCGCTCTCATACACTGTCATTCTTACCCTGCCGTCAATACACTGCGAAGTCATTCCCAGAAAAACTCCTTTTTCATTTGCCTTTTTTATTCCATCATACAATGTTTTTCCTACATGGCCAAGACCGGTACCCTCAAAAATTATAGCCTTTACTCCAGTATCTAGAATTTTTTCAAACATATCCAGACTAAACCCTGGATAATATTTTATCAGAATTACATTAGTGTCTAGATTGATTTTTGGTTGAAAATTTTGTACATTGAAAAAATCTTTTTTTGTATTTTTGTATACTTTGTCATTCGTTACCAAAAATGCCGGATTATCTCCTATGGTTTTGAATGCTCCTCTCTTGCTGGTATGGTTTTTTCTTACTCTTGTTCCAAAATGACATGCTACGGTTTCATCATTTTCATCTTGGTGCATCACAACAAAAACTCCTTTTGATTTAGACTCTATGATGAATCTGGTTGCACCTATCAGATTGAGTGCAGCATCAGAAGATGCTCTGTCTGATGATCTCTGAGATCCTACCAATGCTATGGGAATTGGAAATCCTGCAAGACTAAACGACAAAAAAGAAGACGTATAGTGCATCGTATCTGTTCCGTGAGCTAAAATTATTCCAGAATAATCTGAATCTGCATACTCTTTTATTTTTTGAGCAATTTCTATCCAGTGTTTTGGTGTAATGTTTTCTGAATATTCTGAAAACAAAACTTCTGTGTCTATGTTTGCCATCTCTGCCAACTCTGGAATGGATTCATACAACTCTTGAGCAGTAAGTGCCGGTGTCACCGCACCTGTTCTGTAATCTACCTTGCTTGCAATGGTTCCGCCAGTTGATATCAGCAGTATCTTTGGTAAACTAGGATCTTTTTTGATGTCTTGTGTTTGTTGGGGTGATTCTTTGTAACTTTCAGTTTTTGAAATTTTTTTTATTTCATCTAAACTTATTCCTATGTTGTATCCGCTCTTTAATTTCAGTACGATATGTTTGTCGTCTGCATTTTCATATCTGGGCATTATAATGCCTGAATATGTGAGGTCTGTGGTAATTTTTACAGAATCGCCTACTTGAATATTATTCCGTTTTAGAAATTCTAATGATTTTCCTGTATAGCCTCTGAACTGTGACACCAAGAAAAGTATGATGGCCGTTTAATAAAAACTACCTATAGTAAGATGCGACTAGCTTTTCGCCCATCTTGAGATCTTTTTGCTCTCTTACTTTTTTCGTCCTAGTATTTTAACGATTCTATATTTCACTTTTTATTTATCAATATCTACTTTTTTAAAAAATCTTAATTAAATAATTGTTTTTCGGCCAAATTCATTTTTAAGTATATCTTTATTGATATTTGAGCAATTTTCTGCATCTCAGGTATCACCGCATATGCTATACCATGCCCACCATAGTTTTTTAAAATATTGCCAAATCAAATTACAGTCGTATTAATTGCAGTGCGGTATTTGAGGGCACAGCTATTGATTAGATCTTACAAAACCTGAGAT
>JAWVZS010000260.1:0-1738 GCA_033722055.1 Nitrosopumilaceae archaeon | reverse complement strand
CTGCGACATTGCACCAGTTGCTGTAATGGCGACTGCGGCCACAAGTAATAGAGCATACTTGTGGTTCCTAGAATTCATTACGTTCAAGCGATATTGAAAATTATTTAAGGGTTGGAGACCACAAAATTACTAAAAAAATAAATTATTATATTTTAGTATTAATTAATAATATCATGAAATTTCATTTTTATGATAAAAAGGTGCAACAATGAAAGTAAAATCAGGCACAAAACTGGCCATCTTTGATACCTTCAAAACCAAATTAGAAGAATTAACAGGAGAAGCCCAAAGACAACGAGCAATCATCTCAATTTTAGCTGGAAAAACCAATCCTGCAGAGAGAACAAGAACGGCAATCTCGCAAAAAATTGCCAAAAGTCATGGAATAGCTTGGAAAAATCTTTACTCAGGAATTTTCAGAGATCTTGATGAAATTCTTATTCCTTTAGATATTGTAGAAGAAGATGGTAGATTACCACTTAAGCGAGGGCCAAAAGCTCTTCAAGAAAAAGGAATTCCATATTATCATCTAACAAAAAAAGGAATACTAATTGCTCTATCTATAAAGGATGTTGAAAACAGACAAAATTTACTTAAACTGTTTTTTGAACAGTCAGATTCAAAGGAAAAGCAGTATGAGAAAATAATTTTAGAGTTAGAAAAATCTAGTCCTCAATTCATCTATTCTGTCTTTCAAAAATATGCAAAAGGGTTTTGTGATAATAAACTGGAATTGCTACCATTTGATCTATCTAAATTGAAGAATTTGAAAGATGACTCCTTAATGGTTCAAAAGGAGCTTTTAGAGGCATTTTTGGAACTAAATAAGACTCAAAGAGAAAATGCCATTAGATTTCTTAATACTATATGCTAGTTTTGAGTTCAGTGATCGCCAAACATTAAAATCCGTTGCCTAGGAAGAATCATCAAAATGGGTCGTTCTAAAAATGTCTATGCCTCAGTCAAGTCTTACAGTCAAAGAGGTAAACTTCTCAAAAAAGCTGATTTTCAAACTTTGGCAGAATCAAGAGATCTTGAAGAGTTAATGACAAGAATCAAAAATACCATTTATGGAGATGCAGTAGCTGATGTTGAGAAACCATATACATCTCATAGAATAGAATCTGCACTCAGAAGCCACTTAGCTGATGTCCATTATGGTATAGCAAAAACTGCAGGAGATTCTCCAATACTAGATGCTTACTACATGAAATTTATTATTTTGAATCTAAAGGTAATTTTGAAAGGAAAAGTTTTGGGAAAGTCACAAGAAGACATTGAATCTCACATTAATCTTCATGCAGAAGAGCTAATAAAACAAAGAGACATCATAATCAAAGCTTTAGTTGCAAAAGATCTGGAAGAAGTAGTAGCAAGCTTAAATGCAGTTCAATTTGGAGAAGAGATTGCAAAAGCTGCTTCATTATACAACGAAACAAAAAACATCCAAGTCTTTGATACTTATTTTGACAAAATTTTGTATCAGCATTTAGGCAGAGCTTTGAAGAATACCAGAGACCGAGATGTTATCAAGCTTGTTGGAATGGATATTGATTTTTACAATTTACTTAGTGTGATCAGAGGAAAGTTATGGGAACTAGATGAATCCCAAATTGAAGATCTAGTAGTAGTTACCACACCAACTGCACCAAAAGAACTACTATCTAGAATGATGGCAGCATCTACTGTAAAAGATGCATTAAATGAATTATCAAATACACGTTACAAGAGTCTTATT
>JAWVZS010000259.1:0-1740 GCA_033722055.1 Nitrosopumilaceae archaeon | reverse complement strand
GTTGAACTCTCCACTTGGTTTTTCCAAGAAAACCGTTGACGTGGAGGGCCGTTCATTTTCTTTACAGATTCTAAAGTTTGAGAATGGGTACTTTGTTTCTGTAACAGAAGGAAATGAAAAATTAGGTTCTATGGTCGTTTCAATGGCTACTGGTCCAAAACCAATAACAACTACTGTTATTCCAGCCAGAAACGAATCTCTTTTTCTTCAATTAACTGCAGAAAGAATTAGCTCTAAAATGAAAGGAATTGCATTAGTTAGTTGTTTTATCCAACAAGAATTAAGTTCAAACACTGCAAAATCTATAATGACTGAAATTATGGAGATGATTGATTGACTGATTTAAGAAACTATATTTCTCTAATTCGAAAAACTAACGGACTCAAAACTATCAAAAAAAAGGTTTCGACAAAATATGAAATTGCTGCTATCACAGCTAAAGTGGACGGATCACATGCAGTACTTTTTGAAAATATCAAAGAAAGTGACTTTGACTTGGTATCGAATTTAGTAGGTACAAGAAAAAGATTTGCACAAGCCATTAATTCTACAGAAAATAATATTCATGCAAAAGTAATTTCTGCAATAAAAAAAGCAAAAAAACCCAAAATAATTTCTAAAGGAAAATTTATGGAAAATAAGTCTAAAAATCTTCAAGTTTTGCCAATTGTTACTCATTTTGAAAACGAATCAGGCCCTTTCATTACTTCTTCAATTGCTTATGCTACAAATCCTGATTCTAAAAAACAGAATTCCTCATTTCATAGAATGATGCCAATAGATAAGACTCATTTTTCAATAAGAATGGTCGAAGATAGGCATCTAGATAGGTGTTTTAATAATGCGAAAGAGCACGGCGAAGATCTTAAAGTTGCAATTACAGTGGGCGTTCACCCTGCAATATCTATTGCTGGCGCATATCAGGCAGAATGGGGCAAAGATGAAATAGATATTGCAAATGCATTGCTTGGTGGAAAACTAACACTTGCTAAATTACCATATACAGGACTTTTGATTCCCTCAGGTTCGGAGATAGTAATGGAAGGAAAAATTCTCCAAGATAAAACTCATGAAGAGTGGATGGTTGAAATGCTTCAAACATATGATCATCATAGAAAACAACCCATTTTTGAGCTGGAATCATTATACTACAGAAACAATCCTATATTTCACGATATTCTTTCAGGTTATAGTGAACATAGATTATTGATGGGAATGCCAATTGAATCAAAACTTAATGGCGTACTCAAAAAATCTTTTTCCCAAACCAAGAAAGTATCGATGACAAATGGAGGATGTAATTGGCTTCATGCAGTCGTACAAATTAAAAAAAGAACCGAATCTGATCCAAAAAAAATCATTAAGAAAACATTCGAGGCTCATCGCTCTCTAAAACAAGTTACAGTAGTGGACAATGATATAGATCCCAATGATGCTGAAGCAGTTGAATATGCAATGGCAACTAGGTTTCAAGCCGATAAGGATATTGTAATATTAAAAAAAGTACGAGGCTCTAGCCTAGATCCATCAAGTGACCAAAAAAACCTTCAAACTGCTAAGCTAGGAATTGATGCAACAAAGCCATTTTCAAAGCGTCCAGAGGGTTTTGAATTAGCAAAAATACCTAAAATTGAGAAAATAAACCTAAAAGATTACAGAAGAAATGATTATAGATAATAAAATAAAAAGAGAAATTTAATAACAAGTTCTTCCGTTGCGCTCTCATTGCCGTCACGTGCC
>JAWVZS010000258.1:0-1745 GCA_033722055.1 Nitrosopumilaceae archaeon | reverse complement strand
TTATCATCTATTTGGTCATCGGCCCACCAGCCTGCATTGTTTTTAATCCAAGCAGGAATTTTTTGAGTAGAGTTTTCTTCGGATTCAGTTTGTGGAATAACAATTATTTTGTTTTTAATCAAAAATTCGATACCCTGAACAAAGGTATTATCATCTATTTGGTCATCGGCCCACCAGCCTGCATTGTTTTTAATCCAAGCAGGAATAGAAGTGTTTGAGGATTCAATTTTATCAAAAATTATTGGAATTGATGTTTCAGCTAAACCATTATCATTAAGATTGTAAAAGTGTAAGAATCCTAATCCATTCACATTATCTGGTACATTAAATTCTACAACTGTTGGTTTATTTTCAGAACTAACGCCTTTTTCTGAATAAATAATATTTTCATTATACGTAATAGAGAATTCATAACTAGTTGAAACAGGTTTATTTCTCAAAAATACATCAGTAATATCAAAAGTTACTTTAGCATTACTACCAGGTTCTAGATCACTTGGCTCAACTGAAGCTAAAATTCTAAACTGACCATTACTAGTAACTGAGCTTAATCTAGCATCAGGTGATGGTTTTACAAGAAAATGCATGTAACTGTCATGATTTTCTTGTTCATAGATTCGTTGAATTTCCTTTTGATTAACTATCAAATGTACTATTCTAGAATCAGAAAAAAAATCATCTACGTTAACGACTTGATCTGCTAACTCAATACCATTAACAAACACATCAAAGTCAGAAATGTAAAGATCACCAAATGTTTTAGGTACAATAAATTCCTCATGTACTGTTGGTGTCTGACTAATGTTTTCTTGAGTCCATTCAAATGGCATTGAAAAAGTGATTTCTCTGGTAGAAGGGTCATACTCGAAATTTTCAATCTCATCGTAAAATGTAATAAATTCAATTCTTTGTTTTCCGTAATTTACATCATTAATTTCATATTGTGTAACAATGGGAATAGATATTCCTGAATTGAAAACTATTGGAGGATCAATTTTGTTAGAATAACTGTTTGCAGTTAGAATCTTAATATCAAATTGATATAGACCACCTTTAGCTAATTCTGGTCCTTTAACAGTGACTAATTTTTCTTGAATTCCTAAAAGTGAACCAAAAAATCCACCACCATCAGATTTTTCTTCAACTATAATTGAATCAGTTTCGTCTGATAAGAAATTGAAAACTATGAAGCCATTTGGACTTTGAAATTCTTTTTCAAATAGAAAATCATTTCCTCGTTCTGCCTTTATCTTAAAGGTGACATCCCGAAGTGTAACTTTAGAATCAAAATCAATTAAAGCCATTGAGATATGCTTACCTTGCTTGTCAGGAATATCTTTGGAAGAAGTTACTTCAAGAGTAACCAATTCTCCGTCTAATTCAACAGGTGGAAAGGTTTCGCTTCCAACTCCATGACCATACACATTACCAACAGAGAACGATATAACTATAATTGCAAATGAAAATAGAATTGTTTTCAAGATATTCATAATAACTAATTGCGCTTTTAAAAATCTAGATTAAATGATCCAATTAGATCATGTCTTTTAGAAAACCTTGAAACTCATCACTTGGAACAACAGTTCGAATTTCTAACTGACCTAACAAATTCAATCGCTCTCTTTTATCATAATAGTTGTAAATTCCTTCTTCTGTAGGCATGATTGTAATTGTATCATTTTGTCCTGGTTCTAGGAGATCTTTTTGTACGTTTAATCCATCAATGTATAAACGATGAAAAGTAG
>JAWVZS010000257.1:0-1770 GCA_033722055.1 Nitrosopumilaceae archaeon | reverse complement strand
TCTACACCTCAAGCAGCAGGTGATGAAACAATTGTTGCCATGACTAGTGATGATCATGAAATTCAAGATGAGGTTCGTAAAATTATCAATTCGATTGATTGGGAAGTTGAAAAACCAGCAGAATCTGATCAAAAATCTTTGATTGTCAATGCTATCGAAAAAGCTTTACTGTCAATTGGAAAACCAGATTTGTTAAAAGCAAAAGAGAGATTATTACAAGATTACAAGAGAACCTTTGCAGACTGTTATGAAGAACCAGAATTTCTAAATAGAATTCTGAAAGACATTTACGGTAATTCTTACACAACAATTGTAGATTCAATAAAGAAAAACCTACAAGACATAACACCAACAAAAGAAGTCAATAATTTCCTTCAAGTTATAGCAAGGTGATTATTTGGAGTTATTCTTAGAAAAATTCAGAATTCAAGAATATCTTCTATTTGTATTATTAGGAATTGCAGGTTCTGTAATCATATCTAATATGTTTGGAGTCTCTGCAGCCACAGAGTTTTCAAGTTCATTATCAATAATACTTTCTGCATCAGTATTGTTTCTGTCTATTTTCATGGTTTCAAATTATGGAATTCAAGGAAATCATGGCAAGTCGTGGATACTGTTTATGATCTTTGCAGCATATTGGTTTTTTGCTGAATTTATTGGACCTATACATGAATTTGCTCTAGGAACCACACCATGGGAGTATGCGGATGATTTTTTCTACATTGTAGGCTATCAGCTATTTTTCGCTTCATTGATTTTCTATTTGAAACCATTCAAAAATCAAATATCTAAAAAACTAATTTTAGGCGTATCATCAATTGCTGCTTTACTTCTTGTTCCTAGCTTATTTTTTATAACAAATTCGGAAGTAGAAATGATTAACAACAATATTGTACTTGCCGGTGTTTATACTATTTTAGACTCTGTAATTTTAATTCCGGCCTTGATTGGGGTTGTTTTGTTTTTCAAAGGTGAAGTAAATTTCATGTTTTCATTGATTTCACTTGGAATTGTTTGTCAAATTATAGGAGACAATAGTGTATTGTATACGTCGTTGAAATCTATGTATTATTCAGGACATCCGATAGATATCTTATTCCTGTGGACATACACGTTATTCTCTTTTGGTTTATTCAATCAACTTGGATTATTTAACTCGACTCAAGAAAGTAAGTCATGTCCTGCATGTGGAAAATCATGCAATTGTGTTAGTAAATAATAAGACAGCCTTGTACGTTATTTCACATTACATACCTATCAATAAAATGAAATTTTGATGATTTTGTATGTGAAAAATAGGCGTAGAGCACTTAGTAGTGTAGTTTCTGGAGGGATTTTGCTATCTGCAGTAGCTATTATGGGGACAATGTTAGTCGCATGGTCTAGTAGTACGTTTGCAGTAGAACAAAACGAATTAAATGAATCTTATTCTACAGGTGTTAACAAACTAAATGAATATGTAATATTTGAAAATGTTTGGTTTGGAAACATTCCAAGTAAATTCCTTAATGTAACATTGACTAATGTAGGCAATGTTGGTTTGAATGTAACAAAAATAACATTAGAAGAATCTGGAACAAAATCCGAGTTTTTAATTACAGATGGAGGAATCCTTCCAAATAATGATTATTCCATAAAAATTAACCATAGTTGGCAGTCAAACGAGTCCATAAAACTGGTAGCTACGACTGATCGAGGCAAGATATATCAAACATTTGCAATGGGGCCATGAAGAAACGTAAAGGACTAAGCACTGTTGTAGGCGGG
>JAWVZS010000256.1:0-1805 GCA_033722055.1 Nitrosopumilaceae archaeon | reverse complement strand
AGATATTATGATATACTTTGAATTTTTACATGTAATTGATGTTTTTTCATTATCTTGTCCTTGGTTAATCATTGTTGCAAAACAATCTTTTTGCAATGATCTATCAATTGGAGCTACTGGGTAGTCATTTTCTAATAATGTTGATACATATTCTTCATAGATACCAGAAGAAACATCGCTTGTTGTAAAATCATAAATTGAAACTGTGTTTATCATTTTAGTTTGATCTATTTCATCAGTAAATACAAAGCGTTGAATCAAACCGTCTGGTTTTTCAGTTGACCAATCAAGCTCTAAATCTTTGAATCCCTGAATTTGGGTAAAGTCCCAATTCTCATCAAAATTATCAACACTAGGCATGAATTTTACCATCTCTTCATGAAAATCTGCATATGCAGGAATTATTGTAATTAATAATGCTGGAACCAAGAATAAAACAATCTTCATAACGTGAATCTATTCTTATTATTAATAAGTCATCAAAAATTTTAGAAACTTTTTTTGATTTGGCTTACTATATGTAACTGTTCAAAATAATCATCTGTTGAATCTGCTCTAATATCACATACTAAATGTTCTAATCCAATTTTTTTGTATTCTTGTATTTGTGATATAATTTCATTAGTTTTTCCAGCTAGTCGTAATCTTGGACTTCCATCAGTTCCAGTATAGTGTGATTCTACATTTTGATTTGCAGCAAAATTCATTCTTAATGTCCAAATGTAATCTCGTTTTTCAATAGAAGTAATTTGTTGTATACCTTTTTCATAATCTTTAGCTGAAATACCTACTGGATGCCAACCATCACCAATCATAGCTACTCTTTTGATTGCTCCCTTGGATTGACCACCAACAAGTATTGGTGGCCCGTTTTCTGTAAAAGGCATCGGTTCACAAGAATATCCAGAATCAATAAAGCCGCCTGACCACATTTTTTTCATTAAATCTAGGTTTTTTGCAATTGTTTTTGTTATATTTTTAAAATCATAACCTACAAGTTCAAACTCTTTTTTGTTCCATCCAATCCCTACTCCAATAATTAAACGACCATTTGATAATGAATCAATTGTTGCAATCTGTTTTGCCAGTGCAAATGGCTCCCTTAATGGTACTAACAGAATCGAAGTTCCCAATTGAACCTTATCTGTGATTGATGCAAAGAATCCCAGTGTGGCAAGAGTTTCAAATACCCTATTCCATGGTTTGTTTTCTTTTGGTACTATGATATGATCCGAAGTCCAAATAGAGTCTAAGCCTAGTTCTTCAATTTTCAAGGCAGTGGTTTTGAGAAAATCCCTAGATGGTAATTGGCCATAATTTGAAACAGAGATTCCTATCTTCATTGAATGATTCATGAAATTACAGGCTTTGTATTTTTCTCAAATTAGAAAAGCAAAGTTAAATCTGGATTTTACTGAAAAAAAGCTGTGCGAAGTTAGTCCAGCCCGGTAGGACGTCAGCTTCCCAAGCTGAAGGTCGCGTGTTCAAATCCCGCACTTCGCATTATTTTCCAAAGAGAAAATCTTTTAGTGGTAATTATCAGTCTAATATTGATTCGTAGAATCTCGGTCACGTGTTTTGATAGGTTTTGCAGAATTCCGACGTGACCGGACATTAAAATAAAATTTATGAAAATTAAAAGAGAGGTGTTTAAAGATCCAGAGAATCTTTAAGGCCTTTGTAACGATTTCGAATTGTTACTTCAGTTACATTTGCAGCTTCAGCAATATCTCTTTGTGTTTTATCTTCGCCATTTTTTACGCATGACAAATACAAAGCTGCTGCTGCAAGACCCATGGGATCTT
>JAWVZS010000255.1:0-1814 GCA_033722055.1 Nitrosopumilaceae archaeon | reverse complement strand
TTTCAACCAATAATTTCCGCGAGATCCTGCTTGGTATGGTTTATCTAACATCTTTAACATCAATCCTTCACAACCAGCGTTAATGCTATTTTCCAGAAACTCTTCGATTTCTTCTTGATTTGTAACAACTGACATTGTTACATTTTTTGCAAAGTCGTCTTCTTTGATAATTTTCTCTAGAGTTTTTCTTCTTTCGTTGTAAGTCATGTCAAGACAGCTTTTCCCATCTGAATAAAGCACGTCAAAGAAATTTACTGATATTGGATATTGGGAAACTGCTTTTTCTACTTTGTATTTTCTTCTTCTATGCATAAGTTCTTGAAATGGAAGATATTCTCCAGTGCCCTCATTTATCGCAACAGCTTCTGCTTCTAGTATGACTTTATCGCTTTGAATGTTTTTGGGTATTTTTTCTACAATGTCTGGATAATAGCTTGTAATATTTTCTAGACTTCTTGAAAACAAGATTACTTTGTCTTGGTCTAAGTGAAGTTGTACTCTTTCCCCATCTAGTTTATACTCTGCAGCAAATTTATCTCCTAATTTTTCCAAGGCCTCATTTTCACTTTTCACTCGTTCTGCTAGCATTGGCCTGATTGGATTGAACAATTTAATTTGGAATTTTTCAATTCCTGTTAATCCATCTGCTGCAATTGTTTCTGCAACTTTTCCTAAATCACTTGAGACATTGTATGCTTTTTCTAGTTTTTTTCTGTTTGTTTTATCTCCTGTAAATGCAATTGCTAATGAATCCATTACTGTGTTTTCTGCAATGCCTAAACGTAAAGTTCCTAGTAGTATTTTTAGAATGTAACTAGCTTCGATAGGATTTGCATCATTTAACAAACTTGAAATGTATTTCATTTTCATATCTTGTGACCGTGCACCTTCAAGCTTTGCAATCTTGAATAGTGTTTCATATACTCTTTCAACAGTAATGTCTTCTACGATAAACGTTGTCTGAGTTTTTTGTTCTAGTATTTTGGTAGCTGCATGACCTACATCTCCACTTTTTCTATATTCGTTTTCAATTTTTTTAATTGGAATTCCAGATGATTTTGAAATTGCCCTTATTGCAAGTTTTTCGGCAACTCCTAACTCAATTCCTTCAAAGTCTGGTCGCAACTTTCCTTGTAAGAGATAAACGATTTTGGAAATCACGTCTTGAGGAGTTTTTTCAAATAATTCTACCAAATATTGAGTTAATTCTAATCTCTTTGTTGTAGATTCCATTTTTCCTAATGCATCAGCTAAGATAGAAAACTCCACTTTATTTTTTGGAATGATCCGAAATAAAAGTTTGAATTAGATATATCTGAAAATTGTTGGTTTTGTGTCTTTGGGCATATGAGAAACTAATGCAAAATTGTATAGTGGATAGAGTTCTTTATACTGTTTCATAAAACTCCATGCAACATCATGTGTCTTAAATTCAGTTCGTATGCCATCAATTTTGGATTCTTTTCCATATACATCAAACACTACTACAGAGTATTTTTTTGGTCTGTGATGTGGTTTTGCTTTTAGGAGCCATGCCAAGGCAAAAGCAAAAACTGACGCCAGAATGACATATTCTCCTGCACTCTTGAAAAATGTTTGAAAAACATTTGGTATCGTTTGACCAAACAATTCTATCATAAAATAAGAGAATCCTATCACTGGTATTGCTGTAAATGCGTATGTTTTCCAATCAAAGATCTTTTGAATTAATTTCATGGGATACTTAGTATAGTTCCTTTTTCCTTTTAACTCTAATGATTATTTTCTCAGTGAACACTCACTAGTCAGGATCTTCGTAATTTTCTTTTCTTTCG
>JAWVZS010000254.1:0-1815 GCA_033722055.1 Nitrosopumilaceae archaeon | reverse complement strand
TGATTGGGTCAAAAATAATGCAGGTTGGTGGGCAGAAGGATTAATTGAAGATTCTGATTTTGTCTCTGGAATCCAATATCTGATATCCAAAGGAATAATGACTATTCCGCCTACACAAGCTGGTGAATCATCAACTCAAGAAATACCTGATTGGGTCAAAAATAATGCAGGTTGGTGGGCAGAAGGATTAATTGAAGATTCTGATTTTGTCTCTGGAATCCAATATCTGATATCCAAAGGAATAATGATAGTATAATTATTCCAGATTATGCATTAATTTTAGATCTTTTCTAAATTCTTCTAATTCTTTAGGGATTTGAACGTTGACTGTATCTTTTAATGAAAGATTTTTCGATTTTTTCTCATTCCATACTTTGGAGTTAAATTGAATTATTTTTTCTGTCAGTGAAGTTAAATCCTCAGTTTGACTAGATTCTATTTGTTTTTCATGATGAATGCTATTTTCAGAATAAAGTGTCTGCCAAAGGTGTTCAGTAATAAAAGGTGTAATTGGTGCTAGGAGTTTTAAAATTGTTGATAATGTTTTGTGCAAAGTAAAAATTGCAGCATCTCTTTCTTCATCTGTAAAACCTTCTCCGTAAGCACGTTTTTTTACCATTTCAATATAATGTGCTGCAAACAAATTCCATGTAAATTCCCTTATAGCTATTGCTGGAATGAAAAAATTGTATTTTTCATATCCTTTTTTGCATTCTATGATCAGTTTATCTAATTCTGATAAGATCCACCTATCTACTTTTGTTGGATTTGCCGAATCAATTACTGGAAAACTAGATAAAAATCTTGAAACATTCCATAATTTACTCAAAAACTTTTTTGTTGATTCAATTTTTTGCTCATTACATCTAAAATCATATCCATGATTAATTTCACTTGCACTCCAAAATCTGAATGTGTCTGCACCATATTTCTCAATAACAGGTAAAGGATCAATTGCATTCCCTTTACTTTTGCTCATCTTCATTCCTTTTTCATCTAGACCATAACCCATAATCCATGCTTCAGACCATGGTTTTTCACCCGTTAGCATCTCACATCTTAGAAGTGTGTAATACAACCAAGTTCTAACAATGTCTTTTGCTTGGGGTCTAATTGATGTTGGATACACTTTATTGAAAAATTCATTGTCTTTTTGAAATTTTGAGACAAATAATGGTGAAATACTTGAATCCATCCATGTATCAAAAGTTCTTTCCTCTCCGACGAATTCCGTTTTTCCACATTTTATGCAACTAGAGATAGGTGACTTTTCTCTCCATGGCTGATAATATTTTCCTGGTTCTGGAACGTGTGGCTCTGAACAATTTTTACAATACCATATGGGAATTTCTGTTCCATAGTATCTTCTTCTTGATATTGGCCAGTCAATAGAAATTGAATCAAGCCAATTCATTAGAATTTGTTTATGCATTGCAGGATAGAATGTAATTTTTGAGCCTAATTCTCTTATCTTTTCAATTGAATCTTTTTGTTTTAGATAATATTCTTCCATGGGTATGATCTCAATTGGAATTTTACTTCTCTCTGAAATAGGAGTTCTGTGATTGATTTCTTCTATTTTTTCTACAAATCCATTACTTTCTAAATCTTCAATTATTTTTTCTCTTGCTTGTTTTGGTTTCAGTCCAGCATATGTTGTTGCTACCTCTGTCATTCTTCCATCAAGTCCTATTGCAACAACTTCTTCTAACTCCATTTCTCTGAAAATTGCTACATCATTTTGATCACCATAACTACATACCATTACTGCCCCAGATCCGAATTCTTGTTGAGCAGAATGATGGGTTTTAATTT
>JAWVZS010000253.1:0-1818 GCA_033722055.1 Nitrosopumilaceae archaeon | reverse complement strand
TCCAAGACTATCCAACCCAAAAGCACCAAACGAGTACAGAGTACTAGTATATGCTTGTCCTGATTGTACGGATGATTTTGAAAAACCAAAAATGTTTTCAATAAAAAGAAACCAAGTAGAAGATCCACTAGAAACAGTAGAAATAGAGATAACACAATTACAAAAGAAATTAGGAAAATAATTGATTGGGTTTTATAGACCACATGAGAAAATAAAATATGTATCCAGAAAAGAGACGTAGTAATCTTTGGTTTCTCTTACCGATTTTTCTAGGACTCATTGGCGGAATTATTGCGTATTTTATTTTAAGAAATGACGATCCAAAAAAGGCGAAAAATTGTCTCTATTTGTCTATTGTTTTAGCAGCGATTGGCATCATACTAAACATAGTTTTGGCTTCACAGTTTCCTTCAATCGAAGAAGGATTCAATGTCAATCTATAGTTGGATTAATACACTAATTTTAAAATATTTCTAAATTCGAATTTAGAAATATTAGGAATGAAGAAAGGAAACACAAGTGTTTGAGTAATATAGTGTAGAAATCAACCAAAGTCGTGCAGTCCATGCGGGATAAAGTAGAAAGATGGCTAACACATCAAAATTATTCATTCAAAGAACTAGAAAGTCAGGAAAATACATTTCATTTTCTAATTAAACATGCAGGAGACACAGGAGCACCAGTAGAGATATTCGAACCCAAATCCCAACAAAATGTTCTAGTAATAGGGGCTAAAGCCAATTTAAAGAACAACCAGATTGCAAGATATTTGAGATATTCTGATGAGGAAAAGAAAAAATTTGAGAAAAAAATAGAAGATTTTTGTTATTCTATCCAGGCAGTACATAGATTCCTTGAAGAAGATGGAAAGCGGAAGGTAGGAGTATACATTGTTATAGAAAACAAAGAAGACGTAACCCACGAGTCATTGTTTGATACGATTGACAAAGTCGCAGAAATGCACGAAAAGACAAGTAAATTTCTTCTAAAAGCATTCTAAAAATGGATAATTTATCAATCCTACGCGGCCCTTATAATCAAAATTCACATATCAACACATATGAAAAAATCAAGAAAAACAAAATCACGTGAAGTGACAATCTCTGCTGCAGAGATATCCAAATTCGGAGCTGGTGTAATGAATAAGGCTCTAAAAGCAGTAAACACTGCAAAAAAAGGAAAGATCACCATAAGATTACAAAGTTAGCTAGTGTGTTGTCATTTCTGGGGGTAATTTACCCCCCATTTTTTGCTAAAAATTGTTCATAAAAAACACACAGATCCTAAAATCAATTACAATAAAACCATCAACATGATAGAAAACACCCTACAAATTGAGCAAAATTCAGTAAACGAATCATTTACACCAATGAACAATCTATTTGAACAGTTTCGTGAATTTACGTCTGAAATGATATTTCAACTTACAAATTATGTTACGCCTTTTTTTGAAAACATAATAAAATTCTAATTTTTAGCAAGTTATACCTAGGCGTTAAACCCCCCTCAAAGATTGGTCCAATTAGGCACAATACCATTTTTTCAAAATTAAGTAATTTCAGGGGGGGTTTAACATTTATGCGTAAATACGGTAAGCAAGCGTCAAACCACCTAGATAGCTCAGCTAGACTTTGGTCAGTTTTTTTAGCTAGGCGTAAAAGCTAAACCCCTTAATTTTTGATAAAAATAAAGAAAAAAGTAGTTTAAACTACTGGTTTTGCATCATATAGTTCTGTTGGACATAGGCCTGCATCAGTAACATCATATCCCACAATTGCGTGTAAACCGACTTCATCACCAGGATCAGTTCCAGTTATA
>JAWVZS010000252.1:0-1831 GCA_033722055.1 Nitrosopumilaceae archaeon | reverse complement strand
TTGGTGGAACAGGAGGCGATACTAGAGAAATTGTTCAACTATGTAAGGACAAATTGGTAACTGGAGGTAGAATAGTAATTGGAATTATACTAATCGAGACTTTGTATTCCGTACTTCAAGTTCTTGAGAGATTGGATTTCAAAGATGTGGATATCACTCAGGTTACAATATCTAAGAGCAGAAAGACCTCAAAGGGAACCATGATGTTGGCAAGAAATCCCGTAACAATAATGTCTGCAACAAAACCATAACCTAGATTTTTAATTAGGCACAAAAATCTGTCATTATGGCTGAATTAATCGGAATCGGAGTTGGTTCCGGAGATCCCGAACTGCTTACTATCAAGGCAGTAAAAGCAATTCAAAATGCTGATGTTATAATGTGTCCTGCCTCAAAAGAAGACAGGCCCAGTATTGCATTGTCTGTTGTTTCCTCAATACTTGACAAATCAAAGAACCAAGAAATTGTAAAGCTAATTTTTCCAATGACAAAAGATCGTGACATACTAGAACAGACTTGGAAAAAAAATGCCAAAATTATGGCAGAAAAAGTACTATCAGGAAAAAATGTAGTTTATCTAACAGTAGGTGATCCATATCTTTACAGTACTTGGATGTACATGCATAAAGACATCAAACAGAATCATCCAGAAATTAAAATATCGGCAATTCCTGGAATTGTTTCAATATTTACATTTGCATCCAAGGTAGGGGTAAGCATTGCAGAAGGTGCTGACAAAGTATCGATCATACCATCATGTTATGATTTGACTACAGTAAAAGAGATTGCACAAAATTCTGAAACTATGGTATTTCTAAAAGATGGTAGATATTTTGATCAGGTAGTTGAATTGTTAAAAGAATCCGGATTTCCAAATGATTCTATATTTGCAATAGGGCAGGACTTGGGAACCGACCATGAGATTATACGAAAACTAACTTTAGGTGAAGTAAATGATGGGACATTAACTACAAAATATTTCTCAATTTTGGTGGTAAAGCGTGTCTAAGGTATACTTTATTGGATGTGGACCTGGCGATCCTGATCTTATCACAATCAAAGCTAAAAAGATAATTCAAAAAGCAGATGTTGTAGTTTATTCGGGTTCTTTAATTCCTGACAAAATTCTAAAGCTTTGCAAGAAAGGAAAACTATACAACGCTGCAGGAATGATACGTGAAGAAATTTTTGATATACTATACAAGAATGCAAAAAAAGACAAGATAACAGTAAGACTTCATGATGGAGATCCTTCAATTTTTGGCGCAATACGTGAGCAAATTGATAATCTTGAAAAAAAAGGAATAGAATCAATTGTTATACCTGGTGTTACTTCCTTTTTGGCTTCAGCTGCTGCTTTGGGAACACAACTTACACTGCCTGGAGTAACTCAAACAATCATAATAACTAGAGCAGAGTCACGCACAAAAGTACCCAAACGAGAAAAAATATCCGAGCTTGCAAAGCACAAATCTACAATGATTTTTTATCTCAGCGTACATCTTTTGTCTGATATAGTTAAGGAGGCAATTTCTGGTGGTTACAAAAAATCCACACCTGTTGCAGTTGTTTATCGTGCAAGCTGGGATGATCAAAAAATCATTACTGGAACATTAAATGACATTGCAAAAAAGACAAGAGATGCTAAAATCACTAAAACTGCAATCATAATTATTGGCGATGTGGTAAAACCAGAATCATATGAATATTCCAAGCTGTATGATAAGGAATTCAGTCATGGATATAGAAAAACCAAAGTCAAAAGGACAAAAAAGTAACCCTTTTTGTTATTCCTAAAAGTTTTAGATTATTCTCAAATTGTTTAACATTT
>JAWVZS010000251.1:0-1831 GCA_033722055.1 Nitrosopumilaceae archaeon | reverse complement strand
ATGTATGGGGCCACAAGACAGGTCATTCACTAATCAAATTACATGAAAATGGAATTAACAATGAAAAAAGAATTGTAGGTTCTATTAGTCCAAAACCATTTCTTTGCGTAACGGAATCAGAAATAGAATATTTTCAAAACAACATAGATCTTGTAAACCTAATTGGAGAAATCAGTTTAGATAAAATTTCAATGAAAATTTAATATCCATTTCTTTGTCTTTCTCGATTAATTTCGTTTTTTCTTTTGTATTCATCTAGTATATCATCTGGTGTAAGTCCAAGCTCTAGTGATGCCTGTACTACAAAATGCCATATGTCGATTAACTCTTCTCTTGCATGAGATTCATTGAACTGAGTTGGTTTTTTCCACCATTTCCAGTTTGTAGTCATTTGCAACTCTACTGCTTCATGAATAATTGCAGTACATAGAGCTGAAACTCTTCCTTCCTTATCATCTGGATATCTTGATAGGTCCATCATTTCTGAAAGTCCTTTTTGTAATGCAAAAATGGATTCAAGTCTGTCTTTTTCAGAAATTTCCTGTGTCACTATTTGAGAATTCTCATGTATTTGACTTAAATCTTTAGCAAAGGACGTAAAACTAGATGATTAAAAACGAATCATTTTTGCATACAAATTTACTCGTTTTGTAATGTCTGATTTTTTTATACGAAGTAAACCATCTAGGCCATACTTTTCAACTGCAAATGATCCCATTACATTTCCATAAACAACTCCTCGTTTGATCGTAGACATGTTTGTTGAATTCTTGGAAGCCATGTATCCTATCATTGCCCCTGCAAACGAATCTCCAGCTCCAGTAGGATCTACCACATCTTCTAGTGAGAATCCAGCAGATGGAAATATCACATCATCAAAAAACATCAAAGATCCATGCTCACCTTTTTTTATTATTACATAATTTGCTCCCCAACTCATCATTTTTTTTGCACATTTTATCAGGTTGTGTTCTTTTGTGAGTAGTTTTGCCTCTTCGTCATTAATCACTATCGCATCTACTGCTTTTATCATTTTGATTACTGCCTCACGTTTTGTACTAATCCAAAAATCGATTGTATCACACATTGAAAATTTTACTTTATCAAATTCTTTTATCAAAGAAACGTTCTGCTCTGGATCATTGTTTGCTAGATACACAAATCTTGATTTTCTGTAATCATTAGGTACTTGTGGTTTAAAATCTGCCAATACATTTAGCTCAGTCTTTAATGATTCTCTTGAGCTAAGCGTTTCATCATATTTACCATCATATCTGAAAGTTTTACCATCAGCTACATGTAATCCACTTAAATCAAGATGTTTTTCTAGTATTGTGTGATATTTTTTTGGAAAGTCTTTTCCAACTACTGCAATTAATCCGGTCTTTGTAAAATAACTAGCAGAAATTCCTGCAAACGTAGCTGCACCACCTAATACATTTTTTAGAGTTTTATCCGGAGTTCTAATTGTATCAAGTGCAGTAGATCCAAAAACAGTAAGCACTTGGTATCTCTAGTTTTGATGTATAAATTCTCTTGCTTGTTCTTCTGTTGGGAAATAAACAAAGGGAACTTCAAGTGATGTAAGTATTAAATCATATTTTGTTACCCCCGTCAATTTTACTACTGGTAATTCATCAGAGTTTTGTGAATCAGTCGTAAATGTTCCTTGTGCTGTTGCACTACTCATTGGGGATAACGTAAATGGTTCTAATTGCCCCTGACCTATGGTTTTATCATCTGCCATTACAAAAAAATCAGTCTTACCAGCAGTTAGCAGCAATAAAGAAGGATTTTCAAATTTTAATTTAACATCATATGTTTTACCTTT
>JAWVZS010000250.1:0-1831 GCA_033722055.1 Nitrosopumilaceae archaeon | reverse complement strand
GATCCAACTAAATTTATTCATCTAGCTGAATTCAAAGACAAGCAAGCCGAACAAATCCACAAAGATGCACCTTACACAAAATTTGCAGAGTTTTTGTGGCCATTATGTGAAAAGGAACCTCGATTTATTTACATGAAAATGATTGGTTCTGCCAGACGGTGATGATAATGAAGTGTGCTGATTGTAATTGTACTCCTCAAGAATGCAAGCAAAGTCTAACACCAAAAGATTGTCCTAACTGTACTTGGAATGAGTGTTGTTGCTGGAATGCAATTAACTCGATAACGCTTAAGTAAACTAGATTCCTTGGATTTTCCAGTTGTTAAAAACAGTTTATTTTATGATTTTGTTAATTGCTTTTTCAGGATTGTTTTTCCCATCTGTATCATTTGCACATTGGGATGTTCCTGGCAAGGAACCATACCGTACAACTGTTTTTCTTGATAGTATAAGATACTTTGATGATGATTGGGAAGATAGTTTCAGTGGAGCTGACTTGGTGATTGGATGGAGAGTTGATTTAGATGGTCATTCTGTGGCATCAATCACTGATACAATAGCTAGAGATGACCTGTCTCTTGATCCAGGATCTTCTCTTCCAATAAAGCAGGTAATTTTTAATCATGTTGAGTGTTCTCCGTTGGGCGACTTGAGAACATCATTTTGGACTGCAGAATCTGATCAAGAAAACACGTTAGATACCAATAGAATAATGGAAGAAGTTATCCGAGAACATGATATTTCTACTGAACCACTAGAATCAAGACCACAATTTGAGGATGCAGGTGATGAATGGATTGGGTATTCTTATCACATATCTAGAGGAAACCAAGCCGATGATTTACACTATCAAGCTGAAGTTCATGTGCCACTTGACGCTCAAAGCAGTCTAGAGGCATGGATGATTATAGAAAGAAACCCTATTGAGGATACTGGACAATGTAATCAAACTGAAGAAAAAACTGCATTGGCTCTGCCAGACTGGATTAAAAACAATGCACGATGGTGGGCAGCCGGACAGATTTCAGATAAGGAATTTGCGACAGGAATTGAATTTATGATTAAAAATAATATCATTTCAGGATACCAAGTAAGCTCTACTGCACTGACAGGTGTTTCTGATGAAGTAAAGATTCCAACTTGGATTAAAAATAACGCCAGGTGGTGGTCTCAAAATGAAATTTCTGATCAAGACTTTGTAAAAGGCATTGACTTTATGATTGAAGAAAAAATATTAGATCTTGGTCCCAATGTCATTAAAAATACTCAAAACACAATCTCAATTACTCTCAACAAAGACATAATCAAAAAAATATACGAAACTCAACTACTAAATGAAAATTCAGCAAAACTACTTTTGCAAATAAAATCATTTGAGGTAGACTATCTTGAGCAAAGAACAGATGAGTTGTGGTCTGAATTTAATCAAAATCAGAACCAAACAACCATGCAACAAGCAAGAGATACAGAAATATTGCTTGCGCAAAAACAAGGACAATTAGCTACTGCAGTTCAAATTTACAATCATGCAAAACAAACATCTGCAGACATTAAAGATACTGTAATTCAACAAGTTGAACCTAATGAAATTGAATCAATATCAGAAAACAATTATTACGATAATAATCCGATAATGACACTTTCTGAATATGATGCTGCACTAAGAGAAATAGAAAAAATATCTGATATGGCTACAGATATGGCAAAACAAGTAGTTACGTTAATTTTACAACAATTAGAAGAGACTGAATTTAGAACTGACTCTACACATCCTGACTTTGTCTGGTCCCCTACATACAATCCGACGGGGTCAGACTATGGAGAAAATAAT
>JAWVZS010000249.1:0-1841 GCA_033722055.1 Nitrosopumilaceae archaeon | reverse complement strand
TCATTATTGTATAAGGTAACAAATAGATTTGCTAAAACATTAGTTGCTGGCATCTTCTATCACCGATTTTTCCTAAATCCTAATGAGTTGGCTACTTCTCTGAAACATCTTCTGCACAACATTAAATCGTATTTTTGTATCACTGCTGTATAATCCCCGCATCTCTTACACCATCTAGATCCTCTTCCAAATTTGTGTTTTTTTCTTCCTGTGAATTCATATGTTCTATTTTTTGCCATTATGCTACAGTCACTCCGAATTCCTTTGCTAGATAATCTTTTGCTTCTTCTTTTGTAATGATGTGTTTCTTTCCAACATTGGCTTTGTGTTTGCTTCTCTTTCTGATATTGTATCCTGGTCTTGTTAGTGTAACTGCAATATCTAATCCTAAAATACCGATTTGTGGATCATATTTTACACCTGGAATATCAATATGCTCTCTTATGCCAAATGAATAATTTCCAAAATTGTCAAAGGAACGTCCGTTGACTTTGTTTCCTTTAGCTTCTAATAATCTTGTTAAAAGATCTTTTGCATCTTTACCTCGTACTGTTACTGCTACTCCTATGGGCTCTCCTTTTCTTACTCCCCAATCTCTTTGTGTGGCTTTGGCATTTCTTGCATTTGATTTCTTTCCTGAAATTTGATCAAGGGCTTTTTTTGCAACGTCTATTGAATCTCCTGATTTGCCTACTCCCATATTCAGTACAACTTTTTCTAATGATATTTTCCTCATTGGATTTTCTGTTTTTTGAGACATATGATCACCTTATTTGGATAATTGGCTCCTCTTTGCCCACCGTCATTATGTTGTCAGTTGGAATTTCTATACTTCTTTCTGTAAGTTTTAGTAATGCTCGTCTTGGGAGGATAAATGTTCCATCTTCAATTTGTTCAATCGTGCCTATTTGACCTGCATTAATTCCTGAAGTGACTAGTGCATGACTTCCTTTTTCCAGTTTTAACACATCTAAAATCTTTTGATCTGGTACTTGTAATAGACATGTATCGCCGACTTTCACATCCGTATCTGTTATGATTGAACGACCGTCATGAAATCCTATCTGTATTTTTCCTTTTTTGATGGTTGTCTTGCTTGTTACTCTAACTAATTTTTTTGTTTTTTCTGATTCTTTAATTTTTACTGGTTGTAATAATTTTCCTTCTGATGGAACCATTCTGTAAATATCTGAAACATTTCCTAATTCTATAACATCCATTAAACCAATAGGATGATGTAATGATTTTCTAACCACTCCGTCTATTTTTACTTGACCGTTGTATATTGCAGTTTTTGCCTCTCTTAATGTGTATACTATCTTTAGCATATCTCTGAGAAATACTGCAGTAGGGATGGATTGTTCTTTTCTATGTGGTCCAGGTCTAGTGGTAATTGCAAATCGTTTATCTTTTCTTGTAATTCCCCAGAATACTGGAGTCATTTGACGTTTGAGTTTTTTACTACCTGATATGCTTACCATTATTCTTCACTCTTTTCTTCCTTTGATGTTTCTTTTGGAGCTTCTTTTGTTTCTTTAGGCTGTGATTTTGATGCCTTTCCTTTTTTACCTTCTAATTTTGATATTCTCCATTTGTCTTCTGTGTTTAATGCAGTTACTACAACGTTTGAGCTTTGAATATATACATCAAATTTGTCTCCTTTTGTTTTTTCTTTTTTAATTCCAGCAATAGCAATACTATTACTTTCAGGAGATACTTTCTCGACTTTACCGTCTACTCCTTTGAATTCACCAGTTATGATTTTCACTGTATCGACAATAACTACACGTACACTTCGTTTACCATATTTTTGCCTAAGATCTTTTGATAATGGACTTGCT
>JAWVZS010000248.1:0-1845 GCA_033722055.1 Nitrosopumilaceae archaeon | reverse complement strand
TATTTTTGATGAAAAGTCTATGTTGTGTGCTTGGCATTGATTTTTTGCTTTGTTTAGAATTTTTTCTCCATTCTTTTTGAATTTCTTCTTAATCTCTTTGCTATTTTGAGAAATAATTTGCGGTATTACATACGTTCCAACCAATCTATCACTGTATCCTTCTGCACGTCTTATAGCATATCTTAATACACGAAAAGAATTTTCTGAACCGTCCATTGGAATTAATATGGTTCGTGCTTTTTTTGATACTCTTTTCTTTAATGTATTCAAAGAAAGGCCATCACCATGTCGTAAATTTTTAGTCATGCTTTGATTATTGTTTAAAAAATAAAAAACAATGCTAACGTTACTAGCTTATTATCAAAAATTAAGCTTACAGATTTTGAATATTTATCTTACAATTAATACAGATGTTGAAGTGTGCTCTGACACTTTACTTGAAACGCTACCTAACAATAATTTCGAAAATCCCCCTAATCCACGTGAACCAATCACTATGATATCTGGTTTTTTACGTTTTGAATAATTTATGATGACTCTTGCCGGATCTCCAGTTAGGATTTCTGTTTTACACTTTACTTTGGATGGAATTCTTTTTTTAAAATCATTCATTATTTTTTTTGCTTGTTGATATATTTGGGAGTCTTTTTTCAATTTAATTTGATTTTTATTTTCACTACTAAATTCAGTATCTGACCAAAAATCTACAATCCCTTCTTCTATTACCATTAGAATGGTTAGACTTGAATCAAATTTTTCGGCTATGGCTATTGCCTTGATTAGTGCTTTTTGCGATTTATTAGAACTATCTACACAGACAAGAATATCTGAAAATGCAGACTTTTTCATTTCTTTGATACGTCATCTAGTTATTTTTAAAGTGCGCCTTCTCCTGTTTTCTTTGTACAAATATCATATGCATCAGCTATCTCTGTTACGAATATTTTTCCATCCCCTTTGTTTCCGGTACATGCAACATTGCCTACTGCATCAAAAATCTCTTTTACTTTTTTATCTGGTACTGCAATCATAATTTGTTCCATTGAATAGGTGTCTCCTACTAAAGGCGGTTCTGCTCTACCTTGTCCCTTGACGCTTGATATTGTAAGTCCACCTACCTCCACTTTTCTTAGGGAATCCATGATCTCATTGACTTTACCTGGTCTGGTAATAATTTGAACTTGTTTCATAAAACCAAATGTGGTTCAATATCTCATTAATTGTATTAAGCTATGATACTAAAATTAAGCTGAATATCTGTTTATGTTAAAGGATCTCATCAAAAATTGAATTTTTGTTTATTAATTTTTAGATTGTTTCATATACCCCTCGTAGTCTTTATTTTTTATGTATAAGGTTGTCTTGGTGGCACTTGTTGCGTTATTTTTCCCAATGGCAGCTTTTGCGGCTCCTTCGGTGAGTTTGACCACTGTTGATACTAACATTAAATCATTAGATACTGTCCTAGTAACAGGAAAAGTTACGGGCGTCAAGGATTTCAAACCAGCAACTTTGGAAGTTATTGCACCTGATGGGGAAATTGTATATTCTTACAAAATTAAGCCAAATCAAAACGATGGCTCAATAAAACGATTAATTCATCCTCCACTTCCTAGTTTCAAAGAAGGAACATACACTGTCACTTTAAGTCATCCTGATACCACTGAAACTGCCCAAATAGAATTTACAGTAACTCCTGCACCATTACCTCGTAAGGATGTTCCACTATCTGAATTGGAACCAGTAGAAGAACCTGAAGCAGAAATCCCCGACTTTGGCAGAACGTTGACTATGAGGGCAGATGCAATGGAAGGAGATACAGTTATTGATATTATTGGACGAACT
>JAWVZS010000247.1:0-1854 GCA_033722055.1 Nitrosopumilaceae archaeon | reverse complement strand
GTGCAGAGTTTGATTGTAAAACAGGAAAATTAGAAAAATTTCCAGCAAAAATCAGAGATTTAGGAACCTACAAAGTCACTGTAGAGTCAGACGACGTCTTCATAGAGGTTTAATTTAATACTTGCAAACTTTTAGACGTGACTAGAAATGACTGATGAGCAAAACAAAGAAACAATGAAGGAGGCAGTTGAGACCTTAGACCAAATTTCTGTTAGTCCTTCAACTCCTAAAACAATAAAAAAATCAATTACAGATTTGATCAATGATTTGAATCATGATGAATACTCGTTGTCGGTTAGGGCAGCAAATGCAATTAGTGTATTAGATGACATTACACAAGACCCAAACATGCCATCATACGTTAGAACTCAGCTATGGCAAGCTGTTTCAAAACTTGAAGGCATAAGAGAATAAATTCTCTATTATGTAATAATAAACAAATTGAAAATCGAAGACTACATTCACTCATTACCAGAAAACATCATAAGCGGTCAAGATGTCAATTTAACTGAAAAATCCTTACGAGAAATTTTTGATTTTGTAAAAATTGGAAAAGATGATGTTTTTTATCATTTGGGATGCGGAGATGAGAAAGGAATCAAAATAGATTCAGAAGAATACCATGTAAAAAAAGCCATTGGCATAGACAATGATTTTGATAAAATTAAAAATAGCAAAGAAAAACTAGAGCAAACTGATTCTTGTAAATTAATTTGCAGTGACATACAAAAAGAAGACATCTCTGATGCCAGTGTGATTTTATTTTGGTTTACTGATGAAAACATAATTAATGAAATGATGTCAAAATTTGAGAAATTAAAAGAAGGAACCAGAATTGTGACAATTTGGGGTCCATTGCCTTATCGTTTACCAGACAGAGTAAATTTCCCCTACATAATCAATACAGTACCATTCAAAAAAGCAAAAACAATGTCAGAGCAGCTTTTAGCAATATTTGGAGTCAAATGTATTGATTTTATTACGGCATGGGAGTTTGCAGAAAGATACACAAAAACCCTTCAAAGATCTGATTCACAAAATGACAGGTTTGTAACAATTCTTCAAACACTGATCATATGGATTAATGCAAAAAATCTAGGAGTTGCTTGTGGAGATGAAATTCCCGAATCAATCAAAACATACATTGGAATAATGAAGACATATTTTGATATAGATTTTGAACATCTCTTGAAAAAATGAATTTATGCAATCCTTTTATTTTGTGTCTGACTATCATTAATCATGGATGAGAGACTAAACATCAACGTATCTGCCATAGATTATGATAAAACAAGCAAAGCAATAACAAGACAGCTTATTTTGTTAGAGGAAATGGTTCACAGCCAAGATGAATTTGTAGTTACTGATTCTGAATTTGCTTTTGGGTGGCACTTTTTTGTAGTTAGCATAAACAAAAATTTGATACAAAAACTAAGAGAGCAGATGGGTCCTGAATATGAAACCCTAAAGGGAAAAGGAATAGATAAAAAATTTCTCACATGGCTTGCAAGCAAAGTAGAGGGAAATGCTCCGAGATTCAAGTTTGCAATAAAAGAAGAAATGGAATCAAGCAAGTACGGAATTTTTTAAAAATACATTAGTAAATTAGCTATACAGATTATCTGATGGGAGTAGCTGCATTAAGAACGCCGATGAATTTACCCTTCTCATTGACAATCTTTATGACAATATCTGTAGAGTATATCTTTGCACTGTCATCCCATGATAGATCTCGAATCTGAACATCTTGAGAGAGTGCCTTTAGCCACCATCCTTCATCGCTTTGGTTATAATCTTCTGTTCTTCCAGTAGTTGCAACTATTGCTCCAAATTCATTTGTAATCATTATTTCTG
>JAWVZS010000246.1:0-1856 GCA_033722055.1 Nitrosopumilaceae archaeon | reverse complement strand
GTCAAAAAAGAGAAACCAGTAAAAGAAAAGAAAGCAAAGAAAGAAAAAACAACCAAGGTCAAAAAAGAGAAACCAGTAAAAGAAAAGAAAGAAAAACCAAAAAAATTAACTAAAAAAGAGCTTGCAGAGAAAAAAAGAGAAGAAGAAAAAACACTTGAAGAAGAACTAGAAGAACAATTAACTGAAAAAGAAATTGAAAACTTTCAAATTGAAAAAGTCGATATGGAAAGAATCACAAACAAAGTTTGTGAGATTTTAGCTGAACGTGAATCAAGTGGAATGTTTCAAAGTGAACTTTGGAAAAAGTTAAAACTTTCAAGCAGAGATGGTTCTAGACTTGCATTAAAACTAGAACGTATGGGATTAATTTACAGAGAAAAACTTCTAGAAAATGGACGATGGACTTACAAATTAATTCTCAAAAAAACTCCTATCAGTACACAATCAATTGAAAATGCTCCATGTCTAGTTTGTCCTGTAGAACAAAAATGCTCTCTTGAAGGCGAAATTAGTCCAATAACATGTCAATTCATTGAAGACTGGGTAATTGCAGAACTAAAGAAACCCAAGACGAAAAAATGAAATTAATTGATGCAAAAAAAGATCATTATCGAAAATTAGCTCACGAACAAGGATATCGTAGTCGTGCGGCATACAAACTAAAAGAACTCAACGAGTCTTATCGTATTATAGGTCCTGGCTTTTACGTCTTAGACCTTGGTTGTGCTCCAGGTGGCTGGTTGCAAATGGCATTAAAACTTACAGGAAATCGTGGTAAGGTAATGGGTGTAGATCTATCTTACGTGGAAGAAATTCCTGATGCGCATATTGTTCGTGCAAGTATTGAAGATGAAAATATAGTTGATGAAGTTTTTGATTATTTTGGGAAAAAAGTGAATGCAGTAATATGTGATCTGTCGCCTCAAGTTACTGGTAACTGGTCAGTTGATCATGCAAAACAAATATCATTGAATTATTCTAGTGCAAAAATAATGGACAAAGTTTTAGCACACAAAGGCAACGCAGTTTTCAAAGTATTTGATGGTGAATATTCAATGGAATTCCGAGACTATCTTAAAACAAAATTTGCTAAAATGAAAATGACAAAACCAAAAGCAAGTCGCAAACCAAGCAGTGAACTATACTATGTCTGTCTTGGATATCATGGTTAACTAAAAATTGTTTTTATTATTTCGTTAACTGTGGCAGTAGTCTTAAACCCAGTTGGACAAAACGAGGTGGGACTGGCCTCAAAACCCGTTTTCTTTAATCTGTCTATTGCATCGTCTAATTTGGGTGGTGATCTTTTCATCATTGATGCAATTTCATCTAATGTAAAGTACATTTCATTTATACTGGATTCTGCTATAGCTTTTTGAAGTATAGTTTGATAATTTTTTCCTAAATTTAATTCTGATTCTACATCTAACATTTCTGTGACAAAATCTTTATCAAATAATTTTCCAATCCATAATGGTCCACCCGCGTTCATTTTTGAATTACATAATTTACAATTACTTTCTTTTTCTAAGGAAGTAATTCTATGATTGCAGCTATTACAATGTAAAATATATCCTAAGTTTTCTTCTTGATCTGGTCGGTTGAAAATTTTTACATATACTCTATAGTAATGCATATCACTTTCTACATACATCGGTATCAATTCGATATCCAGTCTTGCTGTAACCATTCTTAAGCAACCTATGATCAATCTTATTGCTATTTCATTACCATATTCTGTTCTGACTGGTATGCCTCCATAACGTCTCTTGCAGGCATTCTGAAATAATCCATTTAAGACCTGAAGGTCAGTAGCAGTTATCGATAAAATACCTCCGTGCATCGTGGCACGTATT
>JAWVZS010000245.1:0-1862 GCA_033722055.1 Nitrosopumilaceae archaeon | reverse complement strand
AAGATTTGAAAAACAAATCTATGTGAGCAAAAATTCCAAAGTTGATGTTTTTGTCCCATTCCCAATAGAGATTGGAATTTTTGTCATAAATGATGATGGTAAATCCTCTCTTTTAGATTGTTTTACTTGCGAGCCAATTCATTCTAGATTTGGTCTTTATGGTACTCCTGATCATGGCCATCTTTGTATGTATGCCAAAATTCCAATTCGTAAACACCGTGAATCTTTTATTTTTGCATTGACAAAAATTTCAATTACTAATAATACTGATTCAGGCCAACTTGTGGGAAGGGTTGTATTTCCAGTTACTGGACATAATATGTATTATGTTGAGAATTCCACTGAGGCACATATTGATGACTTGTCAATGATTATTGAAAGTGATTTAGGAAAAATAGTTGCTAGAGTATCAAAAGTAAACTATGATCCAAAATCTAATTGGATTACTGCTCCTAGCGTGGCAACAAGAGACGAATTTAAGGAATTTTTAATGGATAGAGGGATAGAATAAATGGCATTTGAATTCCTAGATACTGTCATATTTGAGAATGTAACAATCTGGAGTCTTGTTGTTTCTGCAATAATTTTGGCAGTAGGTGTTATTGTTGCCAGAATAGTGAGAATGATTTTCTATCGAAAGTTTTCTCACAAAATGGAAGAAGCTACTGCCAAAAACCTTGGTAAGGCAATCTATTTTGGAATCATCATCATAACATTACTTGCCGTAACTACTAGTCAAGGAATAGATCTTGCCGGAATTGTAGTTGCAGGTGGATTTCTTGGTATAGTGATTGGTTTCGCTGCACAATCTGTGGTATCTAATTTAATATCTGGAATTTTCTTAATTATTGAAAAGCCACTTAAACAAGGAGAAAATATCGAAATACCTAATGAAAATATCTTAGGTAAAGTATTAGAAATAACTACATTTTCTACTCGAATTCAAAAATTTGATGGAACAGTCATACGTGTTCCAAATTCCACAATATTTACATCCATCTTAAGATCCTTTTCTCTTTCTCCAGTCCGACGAACTGAATTTGATGTTGGTATCGCATACAAAGAAGATATTGATAAAGCCATATCTGTCATAAAACAGGCTATCCAAGAAAGATTACCGTATGCACTAAGGGAACCTGAGCCTGCAATATGGGTTACTGCCCTTGCAGACAACAGTGTAAATCTACGCGTGTTAATTTGGCATCCGCGAGATGATTTAGGTGAAATTTTCCCGGTTGGATACAAAATAATCAAACAAGCCTTAGACAAAGAGGGAATAGAAATCCCATTCCCACAAAGAGTTGTTTGGAAAGGAGAAGAAAGCTAACTTCGATTATGCATTAGCAGTTGAAAATTCTTTTTGAACCTCGTTTTCTTTCTGCTTTCTTTTCTTTTGTATCAAACTATACATAATCATTCCAACATTTATGATGGATACTATTTCAATTAGGTCAACACCATACAAAAACCAGTCTAGTATTGGATGAACTCTTGATACAATTCCAGCTTCTAACATCATATCTGCATTCCACACCATGTGAGGCACTTGAATAAACTGAATAATTGCAATAATGATTACGCTACCTAGTATCTTGTCTTCATACCAATTCCAGAATTTTCTCCATGGATTCATAATATTATATTCTAATTACAATAATTAAAGAACTCTAAAATTAGACAAAACTAATTAGACAAAACTAATTTTTTTACGCATAATTTTGTTTAGGTTTAGCTAAAGCTATTTACAAAGTTTTGACAATTTTCTAACATTCAACTTTGATTTTTTCTTTTTTTATCCAAACAGTTCTTCCTTTATGATCAAGCAATTCGATATTCATATTTTTTATTTTATCGCGCAATTT
>JAWVZS010000244.1:0-1865 GCA_033722055.1 Nitrosopumilaceae archaeon | reverse complement strand
TATGATTAATGGTCGTTCACAACTACTGGAATCTATATCTTATAATCATAAAACAAAAACAGTGGTGGTTAGGTTTCTGAAGGATATGGATGAATTAGTAGGGGTTGATCTTCAAAAATATGGACCATTCCAACCTGAGGATATTGCTACAATACCTTATGAAAATGCTCAAGCATTAATCTCTAAAAAAATTGTAACCAAAGTAAGATGGGGAGATTAGGTAGAAATTATCCTCATGATTAGATAATTTATGTCTCATACGGGAGTAGACGTTATAGATTTTCTCTATTATACTGTCTATCCTGTTATTGGTATTTTTGCAGTTGAGGCAATTTGCAGAGTAATCAAGGCACCAAAATGGGCAAAACTTTGGAGTCAAGCTGTAGTTTCTATTGGATTTGGTGTGTACTATTGGTTTATTCTTCCAGCTCCTCAAAACTTTCCATTAACAGCAATAGTTTTGTTTGCCTTGGCAGCTGCTTTAATCTATCAGGGAAGACGAGCAAAAATTTCACCTGAAAAAAGCCCATATTAGATTACTTTCTGAAAAAACGTTTGAAAAAACCTTTTTTGTTTGGACCTCCATCTCTAATGATTTTTTTTTCGCCAAACTTTTTAGCTCTTATCTGTGTAAGCTTGACGCATCTATGATCTTCTGGAAGTCTGTGCTCTGGACAAAATGGATCTTTACAATAATTACATTCAAAGGGCATATCTGTCATTTCGCCACAATATGCACATTTTTCTGGCTTCATAATCTAAAATTACATTTTAGATTTATTAAATTAGCTTCCTAGTTTTGAAATATCTCAAGAAAACATATTTACCATATAGAACTTGATTGTGTTCAAAGTGAATTATGATGATTAAAGATAAAGTTGCCATAATTACTGGTGCAAGTAGCGGAATTGGTTATGCAACGGCTTTGGCATTATCAAAAGCTGGGGCCAAGGTAGCAATAGGTGCAAGAAGAACTGACAGACTCTCTGATTTGGAAGCAAAAATTAAAGAAAATAACGGTGAGGTTTTATCTCAGAAATTAGATGTTACAAAAAAAGATGAGTGTAATTCCTTTGTTGATGCAGTGTTACAAAAGTGGGGCACTGTTGATATTCTTGTAAATAATGCTGGCTTGATGCCACTTAGTTTCTTTAAGAACTTGAAAATTGATGAATGGGAACAAATGATTGATGTTAATCTTAAAGGAGTTCTGTACTGTACTGCTGCAGTGGTTCCAAAAATGCTAGAACAAAAGTCAGGTCATATAGTAAATCTCTCTTCGGTTGCTGGCCGAATTGTTTTTCCTGCTGGAAGTGTTTACTGTGCTACTAAACATGCCATTACTGCATTAAGTGAGGGATTAAGACAAGAATTAAGCGTAAGAAAGAACATCAGAGTTACTTGTATTGAACCAGGAGTTGTTGCAACTGAACTTACCAATACAATTACTGATGAATCACTACAAGGATTTGTAGAAAATGTGAAAAAAATGGAAGCCCTTCAATCAGAAGATATTGCAAACGCAATTCTTTATGCTGTAGAGTCGCCTAAACACGTTAACGTGAATGAAGTTCTGATAAGGCCTACCACACAAGACAGATAACATGCCTATTCCACACGTTCTAATTTTAGGTGGCGGATTTGGAGGTTTGTCTGCAGCAAATGAAATTAGAAAATCATTGTCATCTTCTCAAGTAGAAATTACAGTTATTGATAAAAAAGACTGGTTTATGGTTGGTTTTGCAAAATTATGGATAATTCAAGGTTTTAGAAATTTTGATAATTCAATTGGACATCTGACTGAACTATCAAAAAAAGAAATCAATTTTGTAAAAGATGAGATTCAAACAATTGATCTTGAAAAC
>JAWVZS010000243.1:0-1886 GCA_033722055.1 Nitrosopumilaceae archaeon | reverse complement strand
GTTTCAAAATCTGACATGACAGAAACCTCTTAATCTTTTGGTACATTTTTGGTATTGTGGATTTTAAAAATAGAGTAGTAGTAATTACTGGAGCATCCTCAGGAATAGGAAGAGCATCGGCAATACAATTTGCAAAGAAAGGTGCTAATGTAGTGTTAGTATCTAGACGAAAAACTAAACTTGAAGAATTAGAAAATGAACTTGAAAAATTCGATATTGAAACATTGGTTTGTCCATGCGATGTTTCAGATAAGTTCCAAGTAAGAAATATGGCAAAATCTGTTTTAGATGAATTTCATAAAATAGATGTTTTGGTTAATAACGCAGGATTTGCAATTTTTGATTCTGTTGAGAATACATCCATTGAAGACATAGAATCACAAATGAATACTAATTATTTTGGAATGGTTTACTGCATCAAAGAATTCTTACCAAAAATGAGGGAACAAAATAAAGGACATATTGTAAACGTGGCATCTGTAGCTGGTAGTTTTGGCCTTCCAGGAATCGCATCATACTGTGCATCTAAATTCGCAATGCTGGGATTTTCTGAAGGACTAAAACACGAACTAGCTGATACTGGTGTTGACATTACAGTGGTTAGTCCAATTATGGTTAGAACTAGATTTTTTGATCATCCTTCTTTTAAAAATATACCAAAATATTCTTCAACATCATTGAATGCTGAAACTGTTGCAAATGCAATTCTCCGAGCTGCTAATTCCCCTAGATTGGAGATTATTGTGCCTGCAATTGTGCGAGTAGCAGTATGGGCAAAACATACTTTTCCATATTTTATTACTCCTATATTGGGCTCTTCTTTTAGAAAATACTTGAAATCAACAAAGTAAATTATTTTTTATACATTATCATCAATTAAATTCAATTCTTTTAACTCGAATTGATAAATTGCATCCATATCAATTTCTTTTTCTTTCTGGAGAAACTCTACTACCTTTTTACTTAATGGTGCTTTCTGTTGCTCAAAAGTAAATTCATAGACCACCCCCTTTTGTAAATCAGATGGTTTGATTTCTTTTGGTAGATCTAATGTAACAATATGCCGCCCATCTTCTACCGGATCATATAGTTGTGCATCTGTTTTATTGTCTGAATCATATATTTCCAATATGTATCCAGTACGTTTCAGCTTTTTTGGTTTTCCAAACTTTGCATTCTGAATCTCATCAGTAACCCATTTAGGTATCTCATCTTTCTTTTTTGCCATTTACAAGCTCACCCTAAGTGTTTTTCTTTTTTGCTTTTTTGCCACCATTCTAAATATTCATCTTGGTGGTCTTCTCGTGTTCTTTCCTTTTGGTTAAGCTTTATTCGTATATCTGATACTTGTTCTCTTGTTGCATACAACCCACATCTTTTACAGATAAAGTGTTTTGTTGATGGATCTAATTTCATAGGAAATTCAATTTCATCAAATAATTTGAATAATTCATCTCTGTTTCTTTCTTCTTCAGGCGTTTCTGCTTCATATTTGGCTTGAATTTTTTTCTTTTCCCTTGCTGTACATTCTGGACAATTAGGCACTGATGACTAGGCTTAATTTTTTCCATAAAAGCGTTCGCACTTTGTTTTTTGATCGTATAATATGAAAATCTGGCACACGGAATTTGTCTTCATCCCTTTCGGTCAGTTCGCCCATCGAAATACCCGTGTGCCAGACGTGTTAAAACCACAAAAATCTACTTTATCTCTTTTCTTCCAAAATCTCTGCTACTATTTTTGCTGAATTATCTGCCCCATTTGGAATAAAATTTTTAGCAAATTCTTCTATATGCTCCTCAAATTCATTGTAGTTTTTTCTAATTTCAGCAATTCCGTTAATCACTTCTCTTGGTTTTGAAGCCAAAATCCCTAGATTTTTTTGC
>JAWVZS010000242.1:0-1888 GCA_033722055.1 Nitrosopumilaceae archaeon | reverse complement strand
ATGATGCATTTAATTTTGCAGTAGGAGATGTGCAATTAAATTCAGAACAACTGGAAAAGCAAAGTAAATCAGAGTCATTATTTTTGCCTGAAGCAGCTGCTAGATTTCCAGGATTAGTAGGTCAAACAATAATTTTAGGCTCTGTGATTGCATCACTTTTGATTTGGGGAACACAAAACAAGAAACTGATTTCAGACAGCCTTGAAAAATTAAATTCTCGTCATCATGGTAAATTCTTATCAATAACAGGAATTGGCCTAATTCTTGTTTTCATATCAAATATAGCAATGTTGGCGGTTCAATCAATGAGACTCGAAACCTCAGCGCTAGATGCAATACAAACTACGTTTGGCATGACTTGGCTGATAAGAATGATAATTACTGTAATCTTACTTGGGATTTGGTTTTGGATTGATAAAAGCAAGAAGATGAGAATAGTGCATCAGATTTCTATGATAACTGTGTCACTTGCGTTAATTGGGACTACAACTATGATGGGTCATGGCGCAGCTAGTGAGCAGTTCAGTGCCATTGTTTTAGATTATATACATAATTTAGTTGCTTCAGTATGGATTGGTGGAATAATTTACTTTGTCTTTACACTTCTGCCGACATTAGCAACTTTAGACGAAAACAAAAGAGAAAGAATGTCTCTAGTAATGATTCCACGGTTTTCTATTGCGTTCATAATCGCAGTTGGAATAGTAATTATCACTGGCCCTACATTGATGTGGTTTTTAGAAAGCGATGTAGGATTAATTACAGAATCAACTTATGGTAAATTGATTTTTGCAAAAATTGCAATTGCCACAATAATGGTTGGTCTTGGAGGATATTTTCAATTTAAGATACAAAGACCTGCTGAAAAAAATATCACATCAGGACAAATGACAGTACATAAGAAATTAAAAAAATCTTTAAAATTTGATGCTGCATTAGGTATTCTTCTTTTAGGAGTTGTTGCGTTATTAGCAAATGGCTCCCTTCCAGCAGGCGAAATAGAAAAAGCTGAGGCACAAGAAGCAACATATGGCTTTTCAACTTCAAAGTTTTCAGAAAATTTAAGATTTGATTTAGAAATTTCTCCTTTTACCAGTGGAGCCAACAATATTTTCATTCAAGTAAGCGATTTTGAAAATAATCAAGTATCTGATCTCGATACAATGAAAGTCAAGGTATCAAATCCATCCAGAAACATTTCGCCAATAGAAGTTCCCTTAGAACGCATTAAATCAGAAGATAAACCAGATGAATTCAAAGGCGAAATAACTTTTGGGTTTTCAGGTGATTGGTTAGTAGAAGTCGAAGCACAGCGAACAGAAAATGCAAATGAATCTGTAAGGTTAAATCTCTTAGTAAAACCACATCTCGAAAATCTCAAAATTGACATTAACGAGTATGAATTTCCTGAAAAGACAAAACCATTATTCCCATTATATGATGGCCATGATTCAATTTGGATAAGCGATCCTACATCTCCAAGACTATGGAAATTTGATTTAAACAAAGAACAGTTTGAATATTTTTCGTATAATGGAGGTTTTTCTATGTTCCTCACTATAGACAACCAAGGAATGGTTTGGTTTACTGATTCTGGGGAAAAGCAAATTGGATCTTTTAATCCTCAAACAAAAGAATTCAAAACTTTTCCAATCCCTGAGTTAGAACCTACTGATATTGACAGTGTAATTACATTCATTCAAGCAGATTTTGATGACAATATCTGGATTGCTGTTACGAATAAAGATACAATTCTAAAGTTTGATCAAAAATCCCAGAATTTTGAAGAATTAAAACTTGAAAACGAATCTATTCCCTTTGCTCTTGCAATAGATAATGACGGAATGGTTTGGTTTACTGAAAGTGCAAAAGGAAGAATTGGGTATAT
>JAWVZS010000241.1:0-1937 GCA_033722055.1 Nitrosopumilaceae archaeon | reverse complement strand
TATCGTGCCCGATATCATTAAACTACAAAAGAAACTAAAAACAATACAATTTCAGAAATTTCTATTATTTTCAAATCTGAAAAAAACTACAGCTAAGGTTGGTTTTTTATTTGCAATTATGGCAGCAGCCTTTTCTGCCTTACCTAATGTTATTCCTAAACAACTAATGGAATCAAACACTCACTCAATTGCCCCTGACCCATTCATGTTAGTTTTTGTAATTTATGTTGCAAATAGTTTAGTTTTTTCTCCTTTTCGCAGATCAAAAAAAAATTCAAGCAAATCTAAAATCAATAAGAAAACTTTTGTTTTACTAATTTTACTTGGACTAGCTGAGGCGTCTGGTACTTTAAGCTATACTGTCGGTTTAGAAGAAACTAGTGCTACTAATGCATCTATTTTAGTAAATTCTGAAACCGTTTTTGCAATCTTGTTAGGAATAATGATTTTTAGAGAAAGATTACAGAGATTAGAAATTTTTCCATTTTTACTGATTGTTTTTGGTTCTATTTTGATTCCAATGGGATCTGATCTTTACAATAATGATTTTGAAGTCTCAGAGCTTATGATTGGAGATCTTCTAATTGTAGCTTCTGGCTTTTTTTATTGTCTTGATACATTCATTGCAAAAAAACTTGATGATTCGGTGAAAACCAAACAGATAGTTCATGTAATGTCATGTACAGGAGCCATACTTAGCTTGGGATTGATGATTTTATTTCAAGTACCGTTTTCTATTGCCTTAGAAGAATTGTCCATAATGTCTGTTGTAGGTGTATTAGGAATAGGAATTACTATGATGTTTTTTGTTATGGCATTAAGGCTTATTGGTGCAGTAAGAACTGTACTGATTTATTCTTCTACAACTGTATTTAGTATAGTTTATTCAATTGTTGTTTTGTATGAGCCACTTACTCTGGTAAATGTGATTTCCGTATCATCTGTATTGATTGGCTTGATTGCACTTCGAAATAAGATAGGCTCAGACTAAATTGTTTTTTTATTTACTATGTCCATTTAGTGCATAATTATGAAGATCATTTCCAAATATGGAAATAATTAAATACTAACTCATACTATCATACTAATGAAGCAGGGTATAGAGATATTTGATCATGTATTGAGACTAAAACAACAGTATGATTCTGATTATCTTTATTCTACAATAGCTTGCTTATTTTCTGTAATTCCAGAATGTCATATTGATACATTAGAATCTCTCTACAATGGAAATGTTAATGGAGATGTAATTTGCAAAAAATGAAAGAATCTCCTGAAATTGAATCTATGGATGAACCAATTACAACCAACAATAATTTTGAAATAATGCTAGTTGATGATGATGAAAATACCATTGAAGTATTTTCTGAATATCTTGAATTAATTGGACACAACGTTGTAGGAAAAGCCTTTGATGGCAAACAAGCATTTGAATTATACAAAACACTGACTCCAGATTTTGTTTTTATGGATGTAATGATGCCTGAATATGATGGGTTTTACGGACTAGAAAAAATCAAATCATATGATGAGAACGCAGTAGTGATTGCAGTTACTGCAGATCTTACTAATGAGACAGAACAAAAGTTGAAAAAACTCAAAAGTGATGCTATAATCTACAAACCTTTTGATATGGAATCTATAATCACTATAATGGAAAAAATACACAAAAGAAAACAATCTTCAAAAAATTCATCTATGTAAGTAACATTTCTTAATTACAATTTCTTAAAACATAACTGAATCACAAAAATCATGGGTTATGCAAATGATAAAATGGCAATACTGGCTAGTATAGAGAAAGTTTTGATGGAAACTGGCACTGATTATAATCTGGTTTTAGCTAAACTTGGGATTCAAGAAGTTACTTTGATGGATTGCTGTGAAAAACCTGAGTATTTGAATGAAGCATTAACTGAGGTTTTTGGTTCGCAATC
>JAWVZS010000240.1:0-1940 GCA_033722055.1 Nitrosopumilaceae archaeon | reverse complement strand
TTTTTTTCTAGAATGTCTTTTGCTACTTCTTGTAGGTTTTCTTTGATCATTTTTTTTGGAACAGGATTAATTGCAGGTTTGTTAATCTCTAACCCTAATCCCGGTTTTGTTACAACTCCGACTCCTTCTCCTCCTTCAATTTTTATTTCATCTGTAGTCTGTGTGAATTTCAACTCAACAAATATTTCTGCCCCATGAGTTACATCAGGATCGTCTCCTCCATCCTTTATCACAGAACATATTGCAGAATCTTTGCTAAACTCACACGAATTTATAGGAATTGTAATATAATCCCCTTTTGGCAATCTTACCTCGATTTTTTCAATTTTTTTTTGGTTTTTTATGGCCAGATAAGCTGCCTTGGAGGCCGCTGTAGCGCAAGTACCTGTAGTAAATCCAGTACGTAGCTTCTTTTCCACAGATTTCCTTCTAGTCTTTACATTTTAACTCTTTGAAATACTAAACTAAATTTATCACCAAACATCTTTAAAATTCCACAAATACCAATCAATGTGTCTAAAATTGTAATTATTGGAGCCAGCGGTTTCATAGCAACAAATGCGCGAAAGTTTTTCTTACAAAATAATCATAGTGTAATTTCAATCTCTCGAAGAAATTTTAGAAAGATAAAAAATGAAACCAAAATAATTTCCAAAGACTATTCAGAAAAAGATATTATAACTAAAATAAAAAACTCTGATGTTTTATTTCATCTAGTAGGTATTGGAAAACAAACTGTTGAAAACGATTACCAAACAATAAATTATGAATTTACAAAAAAAATTATAAACATATGTAAATCTGCCAAGATAAAACATATAGTTTATCTTAGTGGTCTGGGGGTTTCTAAAAATACGCCGTTAGGATATTTTATTTCCAAATACAAATCAGAACAAGCAATAATTAATTCTGGATTAAATTATACTATATTTCGTCCTTCGTTTGTTATAGGTAAAAATGATTATCTTACAAAAAACCTAAAAAATCAAGCAAAGCAAAACAAATTGTTAATTCCAGGTTCTGGAAAATTCAAATTTCAACCAATTTCGATAAGTGATGTAGTACGGGTATTTGATAAGACACTAAATAACAACAAGTTTAGAAATAAAGTCTTGGATCTTGTGGGTCCTAAAATTATTACTTATGAAAAATATGTCGAATTATTCTCTCAAATAACAAAAACATCATTTCAAAAACTTAATCTTGAAACTGCATATTATAAGGCAATATCAAACCCAAATCCTCCATTTGAACTCGATGATCTAAATCTTTTGGTTGGAAATTTTATTGGAAATCACAAAAAACTACAGAAAATCACTAATCTAAAATTTTCTCAACCAAACGAAATCTTAGAGTCCAGCAGCCTGTCTTAGAATATCTGCTTTGTCAGTTTTTTCCCAGGTAAATTCTGGTTCATTTCTACCAAAATGACCATATGCTGCTGTCTTTCTATATATTGGTCGTTTCAAGTCCAAATGAGATATTATAGCTGCAGGTCTCATGTCAAAGTGCTTTCTTACAATACCTTCAATGTCTTCTTCTGGGATTTTTCCTGTTCCAAATGTATTGATGTAAAGTGAAACAGGCTCTGCAACTCCAATTGCATATGCTACTTGCACTTCGCACTTTTCTGCCAAACCAGCTGCTACTATATTTTTTGCAACGTATCTGCACATGTAACAAGCTGATCTGTCTACTTTGGAAGGATCTTTTCCTGAAAATGCACCTCCTCCATGTCTTCCCATACCACCATAAGTGTCAACAATAATTTTTCTTCCAGTTAGTCCCGCGTCTCCGTGTGGACCGCCTATTACGAATCTTCCCGTCGGATTGATGTGAATTTTTATACTATCTGACCATAACTCGCCTAATACTGGCTTGATTACTTTCTCCTTGATTTGTTCTGAAATCTCTTCTTGAGAAATTTCTGGCGCATGTTG
>JAWVZS010000239.1:0-1941 GCA_033722055.1 Nitrosopumilaceae archaeon | reverse complement strand
TTTTTCACATATTTTCATGTCTTAAGATTTGTTCATAAATTTTTAAAAAATTTAACAAATTTTTACTCTGCTGATAACTAAGATTATTTTCTAAAATCTTTTTTCTATATTATTGAGAAGAGAAATTCGTGAGGATATTAAAAAATTACAAAACGAGATTATTTCTCTTGAGGAGAAAATTATAGAACAAATGAGAGCAAATTATGAAACTGGATTACGAAAATCACTTGTTCAACTTGATTCTAACTTAAAGTATCTTAGCATACTTGCAAATGGTGCCCCTATTGATAAAAATGAAGATAGAAAGATTATGGAATTTTTAAGAATCCATTATGAAAACTTGAGAAAACTTTCATTACCTGCATGAAAAATAATTTCTTGTAAATTTTCTTTAGGGTATTATCTCTAGTTTTCCGTTTTTCTTTGGGACATTAAGTTGAACTTCATTCTTGAATGTTGTTGTATATGCTCCTTGGATTGAAACTTTGTCGCCATTGTTTACCTTTTCAATATCGTCCCCCCAAAGTGACATCTTAATACGGTCTGTTCCATCTGTAAGATAGGCATCACAAACTTGGGTTTCTCCATATTTTGTATTTACGGTACGTGGTTCTCCTTTGTCTTCAATTGTTCCTTCGACATTAATGTCTGATCTGATATTTTTTGCTTCAGCAATACTTACCATAATCAGCAGTCATGTGATTTGATTAAAAATCTTTTTTTTAGAAATGAATATTACAACTGATCTGTATTTTTTTAAAAAATTTAACAAAAAATTAATTTCTTTATGATTTTTTATTCATTATTCTAGTTTCAGTTATATAATCATAAGTTGAGTTTTAGTTTGCAGGGGTATCGAAGCCCGGTCAACCGAGAAGGACTCAAGATCTTTCCAATAAGATATCCTTTCCTTTAGGGGTTCGTGGGTTCAAATCCCACCTCCTGCACTAATTGATAAAAGATTACAAAGAATTTATGCAAAAATTGCTTTTACTTTGGTAACAGAATGATTAGAAATATCCTTGTGTAATTCTGCTACATCCTCGTTATTGAAAGATAGATTGCATCTATAACACTTCCAAATAACTTCGGACATGCGTTATATAACGCATAAATTACTTATAAAGATGTTGCATGATTGATCCTTTTTCTTGCAAATCATGATCAACTTGTTAAAAAAATTAAAAAATTTACAATTCTTGGATTTATTTTGAGAATTTTTTGTCGACTGGATAATGATCCAAGGGTTTAGATGCAAAAAAGTCAACAATCATTATAGAAAATGGTCGAAATTTTAGAAATTTTTGGCGAATTCTCTTATTTTGGTATATTTCTTATTTTGATTGCCATTAATGCATCCCCTATTCTTATGCCGCCAACGTGGATTGTTTTGTCGTCTTTTTATGCCCTTGATCCAACCTTGGAACCTATTTTTCTTGCAGTAGTGGGTGCTACAGGTGCTACTATTGGAAGATTCGTTTTAAAAAGAATAAGTAGCTTATTTAGAAAATTTGTTGGCCAGGAACAAAAATCTAATCTTGATATTATTGGAAACTATCTAAACAAAAAACGATTTGGATATATCATCGCATCATTTCTTTTTGCAGCTACTCCTCTTCCAAGCAATATGTTGTTTGTAGCTTATGGATTAATGCGAGCAAAAAACTTTGGACTCTATGTTGGATTTTGGCTAGGTAGAATACTGTCGTATTACATTATGATTTCAATTAGCAATATAGTTTTAACACCATTTTTGCAAATTTTTGAAGAACGTTATATTGGCATATTGCTGGCTGATGCAATTGGAATTGGTGTTGTTATATTGTTTACTTCTATTGATTGGGCATTATTAATTACTAAGAAAAAAATAAAATTTGTCAAACCAAAAATATGGAAGATATGAAAATTGTCTATTTCTGAAATTAAAAAATTTGTTAATAG
>JAWVZS010000238.1:0-1950 GCA_033722055.1 Nitrosopumilaceae archaeon | reverse complement strand
GGTTGCGTGCTTTTACCATGCCTGACTGCCATGCTTTCTGTGCTGGTATGACTCAGGCAATAGAAGAACTTCAAACGAGATTTGATTTGTCCAAGGATGTAATCAGAGATCTTGGAATTAATGATACTGATTACGAAATGGCAATAAGATTTACAGAGGATTTCTATAATGAAAATAAATCTGTAATTGAAGGATTGGTAAAAAAACATGGAAAACCTGTTTTGGTTGAACTTTGGAAAGAAAAATTCTTTTATTTTGTTCTAAAATGGGAGTTTAATTATATCGATAATATGGGAAAAGCTTCTGCTCTTTCAACTGATCAAATTGATGTAGAAAATGGTAAAAGATATGGTATTGAATTTGTTGATGAATCAAACAAGGATCAAAATCCAATTATTTTACATAATTCACCAAGTGGTGCAATTGAACGTGTAATTTATGCACTACTAGAAAATGCTGCAAAAGACACTCAGGAAGGTAAAAAAGCCATTCTCCCATTATGGTTAGCACCTACTCAAGTAAGAATAATTCCCATAAAAGAAGAATTTGTTGATTACTGTAATAATCTGGCAGACAAACTAGATGAACATAGTATCAGGGTAGATATTGATGATAGAAATGAAAGCATTGGTAAACGTATCAGAGAAGCTGAAAAAGAATGGATACGATTCATTCTAGTTATAGGCGAAAAAGAAACAAATTCTGAAACTCTGAGTATTCGTGATAGAAAATTAGGAGATGTTAGAAATCTTTCTTTAGATGATTTCGTTATTGAATTTCAAAAGGAAACTGCAGGTAAACCAACATCTAAACTAAACCTGCCCCGACTTGTTTCAAAAAGACCTCAAATAATGGTGTAAAAAATGAGTTATCTAGAACTATATCTTAATCGTAATCCATTGATCACATCATCAGATGTAGATGATGACCCAATTGCTACAGTATTTGGGATTCCTTTTGATTCTACACATTCCTACAAGCCTGGATGTAGATTTGGACCTGATGTAATTCGTGATGCTTTTAATAATATAGAGATTTTTCATCCTGAACTTGGCGTTGATTTAGAAACAGCCAACATTGAAGATTTAGGAAATACTACTCATACAGTTGTTGCAGCTGATATGTTAGATATGGTTAAAAAAATTACAAAGGAACTTGTTTCTAAACAAAGACAGTTGTTTATTTTGGGTGGTGAGCATTTAGTCACCTATGGCACTTACATGAGCTTTCCTGAGAATACTGGTTACATTGTATTTGATGCTCATTATGATTTACGGGATGAATATGCTGACATAAAGCTTAGTCATGCATCTTATCTTAGACGAATTGTAGAAGAAAGAGGTGCTGACAACATATTACATGTTGGTGCACGGGCTTTTGTAAAAGACGAACTTGCTTTCCTAAAAGAGCATAATATCAAGACAATATCTGATAGGCAGATTCGAGATGGCGACGGCCCCAACACTATCAAAGATTTTGCATCATCTTTTGATGAATTATACACTAGTTTTGATCTTGATGTTTTAGATCCTGCATTTGCACCTGGAGTAGGAAACCCAGAAGCTGCAGGAATAACTTCTAGGGAATTGTTTGATCTTATCTATTCCTTGGAAAATAAAAAAATAACAGGTATAGACATAGTTGAACTAAATCCCTATTTTGATAATGGTTCTACTGCTTCATTAGCTGCAAAAATAATGTCTACTATAATTGCTATGAATGTCTCACAAAGATAGTAAATTAGATTGACAATTACATAAGAGAAATTCTCTTGTGAATTTTTTATCCTAATTTTGAAACTTTAATCTATGTATGATTACACTAGATTAGATTCCTGCAGAAACTGTGGTGAGGATCTGGATATTCTAAGTAATTGTTCTGTATGTGATAAACCATCCAAGTTTCACTGTTCTCATTGTTTTCATTATGTGGATGATCCTATACATACTG
>JAWVZS010000237.1:0-1988 GCA_033722055.1 Nitrosopumilaceae archaeon | reverse complement strand
TTCTAAAAAATAAAACACTTGCAATGATATTTCAAAAACCCTCTACACGTACCCGTGTAAGTTTTGAGGTAGGAATGTTTCAATTAGGTGGACATTCAATTAATTTACCTGCAAGCGACATGCAACTGTCTAGAGGAGAAGCTATAGAAGATACAGCTAAAACATTATCTCGTTATACTGATTGTATTCTTGCACGAGTGTATGAACATGATACTGTACAAAAATTAGCTACTCATTCATCAGTTCCAGTTATCAATGGACTTTCTGATTCTTTCCACCCTTGCCAAATTTTAGCTGATTTTATGACTATTAAAGAAAAGAAACGAAAACTCAAGGGACTCAAGATTTGCTGGATTGGTGATGGAAACAATGTGTGCAATTCAATGATTTATGGTGCAGCTTTGTCTGGTATGAGCATGTATATTGCAACCCCTAAAGGATACGAACCTGATAAATCAGTAGTTAAAGAAGCAAAGAAAAAAACTACGATTGAACTTACTACAGATCCTAAAAAAGCAATAAAACATTCTGATATTGTAGTAACTGATACGTTTTCTTCTATACACAACAAAGATCCTAAACGCATTGAAAAATTTATTCCAAAATTTCAAGTTACTTCAAGTTTAATGAAGCAATCTAACCCTGATTCCATTTTCATGCATTGTCTTCCTGCAAAGCGAGGTCAAGAAGTTACATCAGAAGTCATTGATGGATCGCAATCTGTAGTGTGGGATGAAGCAGAAAATCGTTTACACTCTCAAAAAGCATTGTTGGTCTCATTAATTCGCGCCTAACGTATATAAGAGAAGATTCAAACTCGTGCCATATAGATGGCCTATTCAAAAATATTAAGTAGACTTAGAGAGGAAAAGACCAACTACAAGAAGCGTGGAACCATGCTTATGGGTGGACGTGACTTTGTAACCGTTCATATTTCTAATGAAAATACTCAAGTCCAAATTTTGAAGCCTGAGAAAACAGGCGATAAGGTTATCGCATCTGCACATTCTCGTTATCTTATTAACAAAGGTTGGAAAGGTTCTAGAAAAAATGTACCTGCAGCTTATCTTACTGGCTATTTAGCTGGAAAAAAGGCAATTTCTAATGGCGCAAAAGATGCCATACTGTATACTGGTACTAGAAAATATACTCAAAGAATGTCTGCTGCACTGAAAGGTGTAATTGATGCAGGTCTAGAAATTCCAGCTAATGAAGAAACTTTTCCACCTGAAGAAAGAATCAAAGGTGAGCATTTAGCAGTAAAAAATGACGTCTCGCAAGTAAAATCAGCTATAGATGGTGATATCAAATGAGTCAAGTTAGACAAAGACGAAGAGAAGAGGAAGAAGTTTGGATCCCAAAAACTATTCTTGGACAAAAAGTTTCATCTGGTGAAATTACTTCACTTGAAGAAATTATTGAATCTGGGGCAAGAATACAAGAAGCCGGTATTATCAAAAAATTATTGCCTGACCTTACCACTGAAGTAGTAGACGTTGGAATTATACAAAAAATGACCTCTAACGGTCAGTCTACTAGATTCAAAGCTATTGTAGCTGCAGGTAATGAAAATGGTTATCTTGGCATTGGTAGAGGAAAATCAAAACAAATGCGAATTGCAATTGAAAAAGCAACTAACCAAGCTTATCTTAATGTAAGTCCAATTAAACTAGGATGTGGTAGCTGGGAATGTAGATGTGATCAAAAACATTCCGTTCCATTCAAAGTTCGTGGAAAAGGAGGCAGTGTGACAATTGAAATTCTTCCAGCACCTCGTGGGTTAGGATTAGTAGCTGGAGGAAAAATTAAACGATTGTTAGAATTAGCAGGATTAAAAGACGCATGGACTACTGCTAAAGGTTCTACTGCTACTATGAACTCGACATCAAAGGCTATACTGAGCTGTCTTACACACACATATAGTCAAGGTTTATACAAATGGTAAACGCATATCTTGTTGTTAGAATAAAAGGTCAAGTAGACGTCCC
>JAWVZS010000236.1:0-1991 GCA_033722055.1 Nitrosopumilaceae archaeon | reverse complement strand
GGCTTTGCCAAATATATGGAAATTTATGTTGGTCTTGGATTCATTTTAGGTCTGGCGTCTCTTTTGGCATTATATTTTGTAATGCGAAAATTAGGACGAAAATTACCATTACGTATTTTGTTTGGTATGACAATGGGTATAGGCGCATATTTGTCAATTGCATTTTTGGGAAATGCTATTAGAGAATTCCAAATCATAGATGTGCTTCCATATACTAGTTTAATTGGAACTGTTCCTAGATTGGACATCAATATGGCTACTATGACTGGAATTTATCCTACTCTTGAAACAATTATTGGACAAATAATACTTTTAAGCGTATATCTGACAGCATCAGCTTATATCTTGATACTGCGACCAAGAAGAGAAAAACAAATAGCAATGATGCGTAAATCAAGAAGAACAGATAATGAGTGAAAAGCGACGTGTTCGTGTAGGCATTGATGTAGGAGGCACTTTTACCAAGGCCGTAGCGATAGACCTGAAAACTGGTAATATATTGGGAAAATCAACGGTTCTGACAACACATAGTGCTGAAAAAGGTGTTTCCCAAGGCATAATTCAAACATTATCTAATGTAATTGAATCTGCTAATCTTTCCATTCATGATATAGAACTGATATCACACAGTACCACACAAGCAATTAACGCGCTATTAGAAAATGATACCTTTAAGGTCGGAATTATTGCTATGGGCGTAGGCCCAGAAAAACGAAATGTAATGAAAAGAACAAAACTGGATGATGCAAAAATCAATTCTGAACATGATCTTAAAACAACTCACCACTTTCTAGACACATCACATCTTATTTCTGAAGATGAAGTCAAACAAGCGGTTTCACAACTTAAGACAAAAGGAGCTAACGTAATAGTTGCAACAGAAGCTTTTGGTGTGGATGATCCATCTAATGAAGAATTTGTAATGAATATTGCATCAAAACTTGGATTCCCTACTACTGCTTCTCATGAAATCTCTGAAATCTATGGCCTTGAAATAAGAACATTAACAGCTGCAGTTAACGCAAGCGTTCTGCCAAAAACATTTCAAGTTGCAAATTATGTTGAACATGCTATAAGAGATTTTGGAATTAATGCACCATTAATGATAATGAAAGGAGATGGTGGAATTACAAGTATGGATACTTTTAAAACAAAACCAATCCTGACAATTCTTTCAGGTCCAGCTGCAAGCATTGCAGGTGCCTTACTTTATCAACGTGTTAATAACGGAATATTTGTTGAAGTAGGCGGTACCAGTACCAATATTTGCGTAATAAAAAATGGGAAACCTGAAATTAAATACGTCACCATTAAAGATCATCCTACATGTATCCGCTCAATTGATGTAAGAATTTTAGGTGTAGCCGGTGGAAGTATGTGTCAAATTGACAATCAACGAATATCAAAAGTAGGCCCAAGAAGTGCTCATATTGCAGGCCTAAAATATGCCTGTTTTGCAGAGCCTTCAGAATTAGAAGGAGGGAAAATTACATTTGTTAAACCTACAAAAAATGACAAAGAGAAATATGTTGCAATTGAATCTAATGGTAAGATTTTTGCTATAACCAATACCTGTGCTGCAAATGCACTAGGACAAATTGAAGAAAATGATTATGCATATGCTAATCAAGAATCTGCAAAAATTGCTATGAAGATACTTGCAAAACATATAGGAATGTCATATTCGGAAGTGGCATTATCAATTATACAGACTGCTTCTTTTACAATCACAAAAACAATCAGTAAACTTCTCAAAGAATTTAATCTGTCTCCTCAGTCTACCCAAATAATTGGAGGTGGTGGGGGTGCATCCGTTTTAGTACCTTTTACTGCAAAACAATTAGGAATTAAATATTCTAAATGTCATCATGCTGAGGTGATATCTTCTATCGGTGTTGCATCTTCAATGCTTCAAGAAGAGCTTGAAATTAGTATGGCTGATCCTACTCCTGAAAAAATTTCATTAGCGCATAAAAAAATTCATAATATTT
>JAWVZS010000235.1:0-2010 GCA_033722055.1 Nitrosopumilaceae archaeon | reverse complement strand
GGGAATGATTCTCAAAAAGACCTCCAGATGATAAAAAAGATAGGCCTTGAGGCATAATTTTAGACATATTGATACTGAAATTTCTCAGATCAAAAAAGATAATTTGTATAGAAAATTTCGATACGGAAAAATTCACAGATCAAAAATAACAATCAAAAATAAAGAACTACTGAATCTTTGTTCAAACGATTATCTAGGAATAAAATCACAAAACATTTCGTTAGGGCAAATACAATCAAGTTCACGGCTAGTTTCAGGAAATGACAGCATATTTTTTGAATTAGAAAAAAAACTTGCAAAACACAAATCAAAAAGTTCAGCATTAATTTACCCAACAGGATACATGGCCAACATAGGCATAATTAGCACATTGATAAAAAATGACTCTATCATTTTAAGTGATGAATTTAATCATGCAAGCATAATAGAAGCATGCAAGTTATCTGGGGTTAAAACAATAGTATATCGTCACAATGACATGAATGATTTAAAATCAAAATTAAAGACTAAAGCAAAAAACAAATTTGTAATAACGGAAGGAATATTTAGTATGGATGGAGATTTTTCAAACTTAAAGCAAGTATCTGAAATTTGTAAATCAGAAGACGCAAGCATAATTCTAGATGATGCACATGGAGATTTTGTCATAGGCGAGGATGGAAAAGGGACCGGGAAATATTTTAACATACAAAAAGAGATCGATGTTTACATTAGTAGTTTAAGTAAAGGATTAGGATCATTTGGAGGATATGTTGCCTCCCATAACAAAATAATTGAATATTGTATAAATAAATCAAAATCATTTATCTACACATCTGCTCTCCCATCAATTCTTGTACAACATGCATTAAATCAATTTGAATCGAACCGAGAAAAACAAAGAAAAAAACTAGATAAAAATAAAAAATTAATTCAAAATGGTTTAAAACAATCAGGATATAACATAAAATCAAAAACACATATCATTCCGATTGTACTAGGAGACGAAAAAACTACTTTGGGTTTTAGTAAATATCTTTATGATAAAGGTCTATTTGTTCAAGCAATAAGATATCCTACAGTTCCTAGAAACCAGGCACGGGTAAGATTATCAGTTACAGCGTTATTATCCGTTAGCGAAATACACAAAGCACTTTCTATTTTCGATACTGCTGCAAAAAAATTCAAAATTTAGATTATCGACTCATATCAAAGCCACCAAACATGGGTGAGCCAATAAAGAACGCAAGAGTCATAATTATTCCCAAAGTCACGCCTACAATTATGAATCGTTTCTTGTTCACATTATGTTCAAAAAAATGCCCAGATAAAAACGAAAGGATAGGATTTGGAACAAGTCTTTAAAATAAAAAAGTTGAAAGATAAGTGTGAGTGAAATTACACTAGCAATTGCAGCTTTGGCAGGACTAGGATCCTTTGTTGCGCCTTGTATTCTTCCTATGATTCCTGCATTTATTGCATATATTTCAGGTACAACAATTTCTGATCTTAGTCAGAGAAATAATACAAAGACACTGACCATAAATAAAACAAACATTATTCTGAATGCCGTATTTTTTGTACTAGGATTTTCTGTAGTATTTTCTACATTAGGAGTAATAATTAACAGTATTTTATCAGAGACATCAGGGCAAATAATTGAAACACTAAATCAGATAGGAGGTATTGTAATTATTGGATTTGGTATTTTTCTATTATTAACTACGAAAATCAATAAATTGAATTTTGAGAAAAAAATAATTCCAAAAAGAACAAAGGCTAGCTATCCGATGTCATTTGTTTTTGGATTAGCATTTGCTGCAGGGTGGACTCCATGTGTTGGGCCAGTATTGGGGACAATACTAACACTTGCAGCTACCACACCTTCTATGGCATTTAATTTACTTTTAGCATATTCATTAGGATTGGGAGTACCATTCATATTAATGGCCATTTTCTTTTCTAAAGCAAATAGATTAATCAAAATGATGAGTAAACATTTGAAATATTATTCTGTGATATTAGGCGGAT
>JAWVZS010000234.1:0-2027 GCA_033722055.1 Nitrosopumilaceae archaeon | reverse complement strand
TTCAGAATTGACATCCAGAAAAGCGTGAAGTTTGTCGTCTATTTTTGAAATATGTTCTAGTGTTTTTGCAGTAAATTCTTCAGCTGAGAGAGTTCCATTTTTTACTTGTTCTATATAATCTAGAGTAGAGATATTGAGATTCAATTATACCATCTTGGGTGCTCTTACGTACTGACCTTTGTAATTTTTTAATCGTTCAATTAATTTATCTTCGTATGGGATGTACTGATCTTCACGTAGTTCAGAAATCAACAATTCTTGAGAAATGATTTCCTCTTCATCAGCTCCTGCCTTATCTAAAATATCAAAATAATCTATCATGGCGTGTACTTTATCTACAAATTCCTTATGATCGTGTACATCAATCTTCATTAATTTTGTCACTTGTTCTATTTCTGCTTCTGTAACCAATCTTCATCACCTACGGTGTTAATCTGTCAACATCCCTTGGATAAAATGTTACATCTCGAATATTTTCTGTACCAGTAAGTGCCATCATTAGCCTTTCCAGACCAATTCCGCATCCTGCATGTGGAGGCACACCATAATCAAAAGCACCTAAATGATATTCAAAGGCATCAATTTTCATACCTTTATTTTTCATTCTTTCTGCCAACTCATCTCTTTTTTCTATACGTGTGCTTCCTGATGATAACTCCAAATCACCAAACATCAAATCAAAAGATTCAGAAATTTTTGGATTGTCTTTGTTTGCTTTTACGTAAAATGGTTTTGGTCCTAAAGGCCAGTCTTTAATAAAATAAAATCCATCCAGACCAATTTTTTTCAAATTCGATGGATATAGATCATCTCCCCATTCTGTTTTAGCTCCTGCTTTTTGTATTTTTTCTACTAATTCATCATACGAATATTTTGGAATAGATTCAGGTATTTCCGGTATTGAAAACTCTACATCGGTGGCACTTTTTGCATAATCAGTAACAGCAGATACTGAATCTTTGATGATATGTTCGATTCTATTCATCACATCATTATAATCAACAAATGCTTCTTCAAAATCAATTGAGATTGCTTCTGCCAAATGTCTGTTTGTTCTAGATGGTTCTGCTCTAAAGATAGGAGCAATTTCAAACACTTTCTCAAAACTCATAGTAAGTTGTTCCTTATACAACTGAGGGCTTTGAGCCAAAAACGCTTCTTTGTTATAGTAAAATATTGGAAACAAAGCAGCACCTCCTTCTGTTGCAGTAGCAATCATTTTTGGAGTATTAATTTCAGTAAAGTCTTCTTTTGAAAAATAGTTTCGAATTGACTGCAATACATTACTGCGCGTATTGAATATGTGTTGCAGGGTTTTTCGGCGTAAATCAATTGGCCTTACCTCCAGACGTGTATCTATGTTTTTGACTGTCTTTGCTAAAGGCTCAAAGGGAGGTATTTTATCTACTTCCGAAAAAACCCTAAGCTCAGATGGAGATAATTCAAAACCTCCAGGAGCTTTTTCAGATTTTTTTATCTTTCCAATAACTGCAATTGAGGAGTGTGGTTTAAGAGAAGATAGTTTTTCACGTATATCGTCTGGAGACTCTCCTTTTTTTGATACAATTTGAATATCGCCTGTTTTGTCTCGTAGAGTTGCAAAATTTATGTTTCCATGGCCTCGTACAGTCAACAACCAGCCCATAACTGTGACTTCTTGAGTATCCATCGACGGGTTGATCTGTGTAGCATAATGAGTTCGTCGTAGTTGTCCTAATTCAGTTTCGATCATAATGTATTGATTTTGCAGTTGTTAGGTGTAATTAATTTTTATACAAACCCCTGCAGAACCTTTAATTTTCTGTAAATGCAATTAATCTTGCCGACAATTGTTCGGCTGGTGGACGGTCATAGATTAGGTAATGACCTAATCATGACTGAAATTCATCAAAGTTTAATTCAAAAAAAGTAACATTTATCATCGGAAAAAATTTCAAATCAGATAGATTGGCAACATTAGAACTATTAGTCATTGCAACAATAATTATTGCAGGTGCATGGGTAGGATACCATGCCTGGCAAGATTC
>JAWVZS010000233.1:0-2033 GCA_033722055.1 Nitrosopumilaceae archaeon | reverse complement strand
CCTTCAACATAATAAGAACGCATGTTTATGTTAGCAACTCCAATTCCTTTTTGATCACCAATCTGTGATGCAATTCTATTTGCATCATCATATGTTCCATCAACTGCAATAAAGTTTGCACCATATGATAATGCTTGAGTTATTTTTGCAAGCTCGATATCACTTGGAGCAAAAATATGACAAGGAAATCCTCCTTTAGCTGCATGTGCAGCTACGGCAGATGCAAGATTTCCCGTAGATGCACATCCAACTGCAGACAAACCAAACTCTTTGGCTTTTGAAACTGCAACTCCCGCAGGTCTGTCTTTAAAAGAAAATGTTGGATTAACGGAATCATTTTTTATGTAAAGATTATTTAGTCCTAATTCTTTTCCCAAATTCTCTGCTTTGGTAAGAGGAGTCATTCCGGCATCGATACTTACTATGTTTTTACGATCTTCTATTGGCAGGAGTTCAAAATAACGCCAATATGTTTTTTCTCTAGTTAAGAATTGATCTTTTGATAATTTTGGAAAATTATTATAATGAACATCTAATGGACCAAAACAGTCATCACAAATATACTTGAAAGTAGGCTCATACTCTTTTTTACATTCTCTACATACAAGTTTAGTTTTGGACATATTAGGAAAAGCACCGAGTAAGATAGATAAAAAATCCTAATATCAAGTTTAGCAATACTTAATTTTTATAGGCAAAAAATTTAGTACTAAAATAACATATTTTTGTGAAATATCCAAGTAGACATTCACATAATGTAAAAATTAGAAAATTATGGAGGGTTTTACAAAAATCTAATTGTATGGTAAGGTTTTTACTGATTTTTTATTGAATAAACTCGAATGTCTAAAACATCAATCATCATAGGAGGAATAGCCATTGGAATAGTAGCAGTAATAGCTGTTGCAGTATTACTAAATCAGACAGATTCAGATACAATAGAAATTACTGCAGATGATTCAGAACTAAATCAAACACAACAAGAAATTATTGAAAAAAGTCTAGAAGAAATTGAAGAAGAAACGTTTGAGAATATGGACAAATCTCAAGATTCCGAATATGACCCATCTAGACCACGTGAATGGTTAACATCTGGACCATTCCAGATAGATAGAAGTGAATATTATCTGGGAGAAAAAGTCTTTTTGAGAATAGGTGGATTACAGTTAGAAGATACAGGAAACATCACTTTTTTGAGACCTCTTAATCAAACGCATTATTCTGTTTATCTCACGATTCCATTTGATTCTGCAAAAAAACAGGCATTCAATTATTATATTGATCCGCAGCTATCAAAATCAAGAGAAATATGTTCTGCGGAAGACATTGTGGGAGAATGGACAGTAGTTTTTAGAGGAACGGATTATCCTAATTTAAAATTCACTTACCTCAATCAAACTATACCAGGACATGATGATGACTATTACAAATCGGTATGTTAATCCAAGGCATTATGGAAACAGACTTTTTCCCCAGTATGACATGCAGGGCCAGATGGTTCAACCAAATAGATTATTGCATCAGAGTCACAGTCAACCAGTATGTCTTTTACTTGTTGTGTGTTGCCTGATTCTTCTCCCTTCATCCAAAGCTTGTTTCTGGATCTACTAAAAAACCAAGACTTGCCAGTATCTTTTGTTTTTTGTAGTGATTCACGGTTAGTATATGCCAGTGTCAGAACATCCTTGGTATTATAGTCCTGAACAATTACAGGAACCAAACCGCCACTCTTCTCAAAGTCTATATCATCAATGCTCTTTTGCATAATACTATCATAGATGGTTACCTTATATTCTTACAGGGATTTTTTCTTGTTTTAGTGCCTCTTTGACTCCAACCACACCATGATCATTGTAATGAAAGATTGAAGCTGCAAGCGCTGCATCAACGTTTGTTTTTGCAAATACTTCTGCCATGTCTTGCGGGCTACCACATCCACCTGATGCAACAACAGGAATTGATACAGTTTCTACAATTTTTCTAGTGAGCTGCAACTCATAGCCATCCTTTGTGCCATCCTTATCTATACTAGT
>JAWVZS010000232.1:0-2039 GCA_033722055.1 Nitrosopumilaceae archaeon | reverse complement strand
GTAGCTGGGGGTTATGATTTAATGGATATAGTAGCACTAAAAATTATTGAAAGATCTAAAATAAAGACAAGAATAATCAAAGCTGATATCAAAACAATCGAAAAAGCAATCAAAGGCAAAGACGTGGGTACTGAAATCATATTTGCTTCTAAATGACTAATCTAGTTCATTTTGTATAGTAGGATAAGTTTCAGTCCAAATTGTAATTTCTTTTCCAGGAAATATAGGCATATTTTCAGTTAATTTTTTGTAAATTTTGGTAGCTTCTTGCTTTTCTATTGGTTTTGTCTGTGCTTTTGTAAATCCATCATCATCTGTCAGAATTATTACATATCCATCTGGAGTTTTGATAGCTGCAACATTATCTTCTTCTCCTACTGGAAAAAATTTTCCTTCCTTTTTCTTTGTAGTCAAAGTAAGCATTGCAAACCCCGCTACATCGAATAATTTCATTTGTGATTGATTTGCTCTTTGTTTTCCTTGTTGAACTGCCTGGAAATACTGCATCAATCGTATTTCTTAATAATACTATAATAATCATCTCAACATTTAAGATAAACAATAAAAAAGTTAGATAGTTGAATCCGAAAATTTTTGTTGGTGCTGCAGTAGCTGTCGTAGCTATTGTGATTGCCGTTATTGCTACTTCCGGACCTTCTATAGTAAATGAATTTGCTCAAAAAGACATTTCTCCACAAGAAGAACTTCCAGGTAATATCTCTCCTGTCCAAGTACAAATAGATGAAATCAAAATTTTAGAAATATCTGAAAAGGGTGCAACCCTAGAACTAGTAACCACTGTAACTAATCCTAACTCACGTTCAATCATCTTTAATCTATTAAAATATCAGCTATTCGAAGATGGTGAAAGAATCTTAGCTGGTCAGATAGGAAATCGTCCTGAAGGAATGGTGGAAGGTTCAAACTACTATACCATACTTGGTGAAAGATCAATCGTACTAAAAGACAAGATTGAATTAAAAAATTCTGGAAATGCACCAGAGTTTTGGTCAGCTTTAGAAAATGGTAATCCGAATTGGCGAGTAACAGGTGAGGCATTCTTTAATCTTAGTTCTATGACAAGTGGACAAGAAAATGAAGTCTTTTTTGAACAAAACCTTCCTTAACAGTATATTGTATCATAATATTGAAAAATTATGATTATTTGTTTCTAAAGAAAAAAAATTGGCAAAGTTATAAAAGGCCGTTTGGTCCGATTTCATCAAATGGCAGAAGCAGGAATGGCCGCATTTGGCTCAGCAGTCGGAGTAGCAATAGCACTCGCAGTAGTATGTTTTGCTCTTCGAGGTAAAGGTCACCCAGAACCACTAGATTAAACAAAGGATTTTTTCCTTTTCACAATCTTTTTCCTAATTATATTACTCAGAATTTTTGAATCCTATTAATTCACTTAGTGTAATTTGCTTTCCTTCTTTCTTTTTGATGTAACATCTCTGATAATATTGACAGTCAGAGCAATCCTCAGACGGCTCTAAAATTGGTGTTTTTTTGTCTTTTAGTAGATTGTTTAGTACTCTGACTCTTCGTATTACTTCTTCGAACATCTTTTTGTTTCTCGTAAGCGAAAATGAAGACTCCTTTCTATCTCCAGTAATGTAAACTACAATACCATCTAGTTTATCATAGATCCACATACAGGCATTAAGGTACAAAATATCACTTGCTCTTGGATTTTCCATAATATCGTTTGCAGATCTAAATAACAAAATTGCATCATCTACCACCATATCAGCCTGAGCCTTTAGCTTGATTTCTTCTATGTCAAATTCTTTGGGCTGTGTTCCATACTGCAACTTTCTTAGTAAACCGCCAATCAATTCATTGAATCCCCTTCTTTCAATTTCTATAGGCTCGGTTCTGTCATAGTAGGATCTTCGGAGACATTGGGTGGTTTCCTTCAGATGAATTTTGTTGATATCACTTGAATCAATTTCTACTTCTAATTCTCTTCCTATGGATTCTATTGCATTTTTAATCAGACTACGATAGTCTCTATCTCCCATCATGATAAATCATCT
>JAWVZS010000231.1:0-2041 GCA_033722055.1 Nitrosopumilaceae archaeon | reverse complement strand
TGGCAGAAGTTGCAGTTGCATTAACGTATTTGTACAAATCACCAAACGATTTCAGACTAGACATGCTACAAGACTTGTCAAGATTGATAGAAGAATACACAACAATCAAGCCATATGACTCAAAACCAATTGTCGGGTCTTCTGCATACAAACACAAAGCAGGAACTCATTTAGCTGCAATTCTAAGAAATCCTGCAGCATACGAGCCAATTCCACCCAGAGCAGTAGGAAACAGGAGAAAGATTGTATTTGGTGAGCTGGCAGGAAAGACAGGTGCAGGTTACCTAATGTCGCTTTTAGGCCTTGAGAAAAACGATGAAAATGCAAAGGCAGTAGCTACTGGTCTCAAAAATCTCAGATTAGGCGATCTTATTGAGATACCCCTAGCAGACAGACTTGAAAAAAAGATAATTAATGACGAATAAAGGAGATTAAGTGAAACAAGATGACAAAATGCGAAGAATGTGATGCAGATATTTCCGTACCAAGCGATGCTATGGAAGGAGAAATAGTTACTTGCCCAGAGTGCGGAGCAAGTTTTGAGCTAACAAAAAGTTCTGATGGTTTCGATCTCAAGCCCGCCCAAACAGTTGGCGAGGATTGGGGGCAGTGAATCCTGACGTAACTATTCTTTATGATACCATCCGTTGGGAAGAAAAAGCTCTCTATGAAGCTGGAAAAAAGAAAGGCATCAACATACAGATGGTTGATTGTAAGAAATTAGCTTTAGACCTTGAAAAAAAACCAGAAGATTATGGAACTGTAATTCAAAGATGTGTCAGTTATTATAGAAATCTACATTCCACTGCAGCTCTTGAAGGATTAGGAGTCAACGTGATTAATTGCTTGAATACAGCAGTATTTGCAGGAAACAAACTATTCACACACATGTTATTGAAAAAACACGGAGTTCCAACACCTGATGCTACTGTTGCATTCTCAAAAGATGCAGCACTAGAAGCACTAGACAATCAAGGATATCCAAAAATCATCAAGCCCACTGTAGGCAGTTGGGGACGATTAATTTCAAAATTAAATGACAGAGATTCAGCTGAAGTAATAATCGACAGTAGAGAAAAAATGTATCCAATCTATCAAGTTCATTATCTAGAAGAATTTGTCAAAAGACCACCCAGAGACATTCGAGCAATCATGGTAGGTGACAAAGTAGTAGCTGCAATATACCGAACATCAGGAAATGGAAATTGGAAAACAAACATGGCACTAGGCGGAATTGCAGAAGAATGCAAAGTAACTCCAGAGATGGAAGAAATGTGCATAAAAGCAAAAAATGCAGTGTATGGTAGAATTGTAGGCGTGGATTTGATGGAAAGTGAAAAGCGCGGACTGGTAGTTCATGAGGTAAACAATACTACTGAATACAAAAATACAGTACGAGTTTGCGGAGTAGATATTCCATCATTAATGTTAGATTACGCATTGCAACAAGGTAAGAACTAATGGACTCTTTTACAGTTACACCAAGATTTGCAGTAAAGATGCTAGAAAAAGCACTGCGACATTACACGCCATCACTCAGTGAAAAACCAATGGCAGAATTTCTTGCAGACAAGTGTGATGATTTAGGATTTGAAGACATTCACATTGACGAAGTTGGAAACATGATTGCAAAGAAAGGAACAGGATCACCTACCATACTATTATGTGGACATATGGACACAGTTCCTGGTAAAATCAAAGTTAGAAAGGAAGGCGACAAACTGTATGGACGTGGCGCATCAGATGCAAAAGCGCCATTAATGGCAATGTTGTTTGCAGCAGCTTCAATCCAGAATAACAATGGAACAATAATCTTTGTTGGTGCAGTAGATGAGGAAGGAAACGCAACAGGAATCAAGAACCTAGTTAAAACTAAACTAAACATAGACTATGCAATCTTTGGAGAACCAAGCGGTCTCAAACAAGTAACCATAGCCTACAAAGGCAGACTGGCAATCAATCTTAGAATCAATGTAGGTGATAGTGCACATGCAAGTGCTCCATGGTTGGCAAAAAATGCAATCGAAGAAGCTGCAATTTT
>JAWVZS010000230.1:0-2047 GCA_033722055.1 Nitrosopumilaceae archaeon | reverse complement strand
AGATCTTGCAAATACAACATTTGTCATATCATCAAAAAGCCAATTTGCAGTATCTATGTCATGAACAGATTTATCATAGATTATTCCTACATCCTTTATGTGAAGAGGCATTCTATTTTCTCTATGAAATTCTAGCATAATTAACTCGCCAAATTTTTTTTCTTTAACAAAATTTTTGACCGTATCTACTGCTGGATTAAATCGTTCAATGTATCCACATGTTAGAAGTACTTTGTTTTTTTGTGCAAGCTTTGCAAGCTCATCACCTTCATTAGAGTCATATGTTAATGGTTTTTCTACAAACACATGTTTTTTTGCTTTAATCAGCTTTGTTGCAATTTGTGTATGAGTAGAAGTTGGTGTTACAACAAATGCACCATCAAATTCTTCTGAATCAATTAGACTGTCTATCGAATCATAGTGGTTTACAGAATATTTTTCAGCATATTCTTTTGCTCTTTGTTTATCTGTATCACAAATTGCCGATAATACTCCGAGCTGAGATAAAATTCTAGCATGATTTTTACCCCATCCACCTGTTCCTATCTGTACAATTTTCATCTAATACACCGCAGTCAACCAATGAGAATAATTGTCATTTTTGTTCATTACTATGTCATCATACTCTTGCATTATTTTTCTTGTAATGTCGCCAGGTTTACCTTGTCGGATTTTTTTCCCATCTATGGCAATTACTGGTGTGATTTCAGCTGCAGTTCCACACAAAAATATTTCATCTGACATGGATAATTCGCTTCTGGTAACATCTCGTTCTTGTACCTCCATATCCATATCTTTTGCAATTTTCATTATTGCATCTCTTGTTATTCCTTCTAGTGCAGATGATGATAATGGTGGTGTTATTAGCTGACCTTCTCTTACAATGAAAATATTTTCTCCAGGTGCTTCACTTACGTTTCCGTTATGATCAAGTAAAATTGCCTCATCATACCCACTACGTTTTGCCTCTTGTGTAGCAATTACTGAATTTAGATAGTTTCCTCCCATCTTAGCTTGTGGTGGGGTGGATTTGTCTGAGAATTTTCTCCAAGATACGACACCAGCTGTAATACCATTCTTGTTAAACAAGTCTTTGAAGGGAAATGTAAACATCACACAATGCGTTGGTGCCTTAGGCGTTATGTGCAGATTTATTCCATAATCTCCCACAAAATAAAACGGTCTTATGTAGCAAGAAGTTTTTAGATTATTCTTTTTGCAAATTCCTATTATTCCATTACTAATTTGTTTATCTGAAAATCTTAATTCTATTTCATAGAATTGACCTGATCTTCTAAACCGTTTAACATGTTCATCTAATCTAAATATGTGTAAATTTTTTCCATTCCAATATGCACGAATACCTTCAAAAATTGATGTACCATAATGAATTGCATGTGTTGTAATTGGAACTTTTGCTTTTGTTAATAGAATGTATTTTCCATCAAACCATACATACTTCGATAATGGAAGCGTCATTGAACAAAATCGAGTGCGACAGCTATTAATCTATTTAGACCAGCCTTCTTTTGGAAACTTCATTCCAGCTACTCTTGTGGTCGTATCCTCTGCATTTGCATATTTTTTTACAACGTCCCAATTCTCTTCAATAATATTTGCGACTTTTTCTGGTACGTCTGATTTCCAATCAGAATTTTTCCCCATTGCAGCATCATACATTTTTTCTTTGACAGATGAAGCAGAAAGGGATTTTCTTTTACCAATCTTTGGCTTTAATCTGTATATTTTGAGCATATAGCCTTCAGTTTTATCTCCAGTATATGAGAAAAAATCTCCCTTTACATCATGCAGTATCTGCTTGCGTAACTCCCAAGATTTTGGAGATAGTAGAGGAGGCATGTATTTTTTGAATGGTGCATAAAACGCATAATCTTCGGTAATATCAATTGAATTCTCAAATATTGACTCTAGCATTTTTTTCCTTGTAGTAAAATTAAAAGGAAAACTTCTGCTGTTTAGTTCTCTGCCGTCTGCTTTGAATACAACTGGCATTAGCTTTACTCGATTTGACTTTTTTTTCAATTCT
>JAWVZS010000229.1:0-2047 GCA_033722055.1 Nitrosopumilaceae archaeon | reverse complement strand
TTTGTAAAAGGAATTGAATACCTGATTGCAAATGGAATAATCAAATATTGACTGACTTGTAGACTGGTGATGTCTTCCAGTTTGCTTCCTCTAGGGTAAATCTATTCTCGCAGTTTAAACACAGATAATGGGTTGAAATTTTTGCAAAAACTTCCTTACAATTATTGCATATGTAGTGGTTTTTCATTATTCTGTAATCCACTCCTAATGCTTTTAGCTCTTCTCCACATGAAGGACATTTGTCATCGGTGTATTCTTTTTCTTCAGCAATATTGCCACATGGATGATGCTCTATGATTTTAGCTAATTTGAAGTTTGAACTCTTACAAGATGGACAAAAAAATATTTGTGATTTCTTAACTGAACCGCATTGATTACATGCAATTTCTTTTTTGTCTTGTAATTTTACTATCTGTTTTTGCTCTTCTAAACTTTTAATATGATTTTCAATTTCTTCATCGGAGAATCCTAATACGTCTTGTATCATTAAAAGACTGATCTGATTGTGAGTTTTGAATAAAAAATCTATTTGTTCTTTAATTTTGTTTGTTGCTTGCTCTGTGGCTTTTTCGAGCTCTTCGATTTGTTTTGACTCTTTTTCAAAAAATTGCTGTTCTTTTTCTAATGTCTCAAAAATTTCTTTTAGTTTTTCAAATCTTATTGGTTTTTGAATGTATTCATATGCTCCTTTTCTGATCAAATTTTTTACTCCTGGATCATCCTCATCTGTAGCAGTTTCTAAAATTATTCTAGCATTTGAATTCAGTTTCAAGAATTCGCTTAGTAGTGTATCTGCATCCATATCTGGTAATCTGAAATCTAAAAGAACCACAGGAATTTTCTTTTCTGAATTTAAATCTCTAAATGTTTGCAGTGCAGATTCTCCAGTACTGCATGCATGAATTTTGTCATATCCTATTTTTTCCAAGAATCCCTTAAGCAGCATTGTAACTGCGGGACTATCTTCTACTATTAGAATATCTGATTCGTGACTCATGCACTTCATTGGTATGGTTTTACTGCCCTACATAAGATATTCTCAAATTTTTTGTATTGATAGATTCGAATGTTTTCTGACTATTTTTTCATGGGTCCTATTCTGATTAGATCTTCTGGTTCATGCCCTTCAGTGAAATGTTCTGCAGTAAAGAAAGGATTTGTAGTTATTTCACATTTGTAGTGTGCAGCTGCTGCCTCAAACATCTTTTTCGAGGATGTGTTTGATGGAGTAACTGTAGCTTCGATAAATTTTACCGATTTGCACGCATCTCGCTCAACAATTGATTGAATCATTTTAGAAGAAATTCCTTTACCACGATAGTCTTTTGATACTGCTACTTGCCAAACAAAAATGGTATCTGTTTGAGATGGTTCAATATATGCTGAAATAAAGCCAACTATTTTGGAACCATCTTTTGCAACAACACATGTGTTTGCAAAATGTTCACATAATAACACATACAAATATTCAGAGTTCACATCAAGCGGTGGACAATTCTTTACTAGAGTACACACTTGCTTTCCTTCTTTTGCATTTGGTTCAGAATATGTAATTTCTATTTTTGTGCCCCTCCAAAACTAATCATTGTGAATAAAAAAGTCAAAAATACCACTTAAAGCTTTGCAGCCAAATCCAATGTAGTATTTTTTAATAATCTACTGCATAATTATTTTGATGGAAAAAAGAGAGGGTGCTACTATGACATGTAAACAATGTGGTGCTAAATTGGTTTGTAGAATGTCAACCTACAAACATCCTTACACTAACAAATTACAATGGCAGAATCAAGATGGAACAGCACATTACAAGTACAATGGAGGAAAATTTACTTGTACTGGACAAGATGAAGAATCAAAGCAACTCAAAAAAGCGCTTCGAGAACAAGATGAACTAATGAAAGAGGCAGATCTAAGTAAGGGATCTTAGTATGTATTTTTACTAATTACTGATACTTCCTCATCAAATTTTTTGTTTGGAATGATTAATTGTTTGTCTGAGTTCATTAACTGAACAATAGTTTTTGTTAATCCAATTTGTGTGATTACT
>JAWVZS010000228.1:0-2063 GCA_033722055.1 Nitrosopumilaceae archaeon | reverse complement strand
TTGGAACCAAGTCTCTTCCTGAGTGTCTTGCATCAACTGGATAAAAATAGCAAAATTCTTTTTGTATCTTTTCTAGCTTGTCTGCTGATATTCCAGATATATTTTCAGGTGTTCCTTTGCCTAGAAATACATAATCAAAAAATTCCTTTGTAAGATCTTCGGGAATCAATGTCCCATCTTTTACAAACCTAGCTATAGTGTAAAATGCCATGTAAATTACAGAATCTGAAAGACTTTCTACAATCCAATCCTTATCCCAGGGAAGTGTTGTTCCAAGCCCGTGCTGTCTTGCACATGCTCTTTCTCTTAACCATCCAACCACATAATGAAACTCATTTACAATCTCAGATGGTAATATGCTCATAGAATCAAGACACTTGTTTGCTTTTTCTTTCCATTCTTTGTCGCCATAATTAAGAAACCATTGGTTTGATAGAACCTTGACTACGCATTCTGTACCACATCTGCATTTTACCGGAGAGTTTGTTAATTCCAGCAATAAATCAGAATAATTTTTCTCATCTAGCCACTCTTTAATGTCATCTTTTGCATCTGATACTTTTTTTCCTGCAAATTTATCACATTTCTCTTTGAGTACTCCACCATAGAATTCCTTACCGTAAACTTCGGTAGTAGCATCTTCTAGTTTTGGATCATCCTGATCTTTTATTCCAAACTTTTCACATGCTTCTTTTGCAGAAAATTCCCCATACTCATTTGTCTTGATGATGCTTATAGGCTCAATTTTTGAGGCTGCAGAGTCTCCTTTTTTCTTTAAATCTTGAAGGGCTTGATAGTCAAATGGAGCATGAGCTGGAACTGACATTACTAGTCCTGTTCCAGTATCTGATTTTACAAAACTGGCCTCTAACATGGGAATTGATTCATTCCTGTGAGGAACTATGACATTTTTTCCAACTAGTTCTGAACCTGATATTTCTCCATCATAGCTAATTTCTTTGTCCAAAAATTCTAGCTTGTATGCACATTCCCTAGATACAATCCACTTTTCTCCATTGACAGTAATTTTTTTGTAAGTTGTTTGTGGATTTATCCATAGATTAGTAACACCAAAAATAGTTTCTGGCCGTAGTGTTGCAGTTGGTATGATATAATCATCAAATTTGAATTTAATTAGAATGTATTCAGTAAAGTCTGGCTCTACATCACCCAATGTGTCATGCTGTGAAACGGGGTTTTGATCACGTGGACACCAACCAACTGGATGACTGCCTTGAATAATTAGATTTTTTTCTTTTAACGTGTTTATCTGCCATTCAATAAATTTACGATAAGCAGGATCAATCGTTGTAAATTCTCTTCTCCAATCAATCGAGTATCCCATTTCAATCATTCCGGCTTTGATTTCTTCATGAAAATAATCTGCAATTTTTATTGGTTCTACAAATGTCTCAATGTCTGCTTCAGGAACATGATAGATGTTTCTTAATCCATCGAGCAGCTCTTTGTCTCCTGATTCCACTCTTTTTGCCATTCCAAGAATTGGCGTTCCAGTATAATGAAATCCCATTGGAAATAATACATTGTAACCACACATTCTGTAAAATCTAGCATGAACGTCAGCTAGTGTGTATGTTCTTCCATGTCCTATGTGCTGTGGTGAATTTGGATAAGGATAAGCTACTGTAATGAATTTTTTTTCTTTTTCATTTGGGTTTGTTTCAAAATCAGCATCTTGTATCCACTTTTCTCTCCATTTTTTTTCTAATGCATTCCAATTAACCATACTCTCACCCTAAAATCATTGATTTTGCTTGGGCTATTGCTTGGTCTTTTTTAGATGTGTCTTTACCCCCACCTTGAGCAAATTTGGCATCTCCTCCTCCAGAACCGCCTAAAATATTTGCAATTTCTTTTGAAATTTGACCTGCATTTTGACCAGATTCCTGCCCACAATATACAATAATTCTGATAGTGTCACCTGATTCAAAAATTCCACAATGAGATGCCTGAGGTATTGTTTTGATTAGTTTTTTCCCAAAATTAATGTGAAAATATTCATCGTATTGATCATCTGCAGTAAAACAATGAGCATTTTTTAC
>JAWVZS010000227.1:0-2072 GCA_033722055.1 Nitrosopumilaceae archaeon | reverse complement strand
CTGGTGTTGCGCATGGTGTTGACTATAAACTGCGTGATCCTACATCTAGATACTGGAAATACAAACCATTGATGAATATGATTACAGCATTTATAACATCTTGGCTTATCTTCCCAGCACTATATCGTTACAAAAAGAATCAATGGTTAACTAGGTGATTTCTTGAAAACAATTCTTTTTCTATTATCATTAATTTTCATTTCTTCTATTTCTGCTGTTTATGCTGAACAGGAAATAGAAATAGAACTACTTTATCCAACAGGTGATAGAGCTACCATTAACAATGCTGTTCTTTTAATTGAGTCGGTAGATGGAACTATTCATAAAGAGCTTACTGGTAATGCCTCACAACATAGCTTTTTTGCAACACTGGATACATCATTAGAATATAGAATGAAAGTATTCATGCATGACATGTTGGTTTCTACTAAAATGATCTATCCTAATAATTTTAATAATGATAATGTCATAACACTTAACATTCCTACATCAGTTGGAGTGAAGTTTTTGCTATTTTATAATGATGGTAAACCAATAACTGATGGTACACTAGAGCTATATTCGCATAATGATAATTTGATTCGCTCAAGCAATACTGATTCTAAAGGACAAACTCTTAGATTCTGGATCTCTCCAACTCAAACAGAAAACAACTATTATGTTCCTGTAGTTTCTTTAAATGAACAAATACAATATACTCATCAGAATGTGAGATTAATTTCAGGTTCTACTGATATTGAAATTAAAACTCCTTGGCCCTCATCAGTAGATTTCCTTCACATTACAGCAAAAAAAGACAAAGTAACTAAAATGACCTCATGGAATGATGCTTTCCAGGCACGTTTATCTAATGAAAAATTTGAACAGACTGCCTACTTTACAAAGGGAGAGGCTCATTTTGCAAATCTCCCTCTAGGTACTTTCAATTTGGTAGTATATGAAAAAAACAAACCTGCACTAGTTTGGGCAAATCAAACCATATCTCTAACATCCAATTCTAATAACCTTGATGTAATTGTAAGTGATCCTAATCCTACTGAGACAGTATCTACATTAAAACAAACCACCATGGATAATTCTAATTCATCAACTAATCTAGAGCTCACTTTCCTACCACAAACTTCTAGTGGTACTCAAGAATATGATTCGTCGCAACCATACTTGAAATTAGTTACAGATGGAGATAACTCTCCAGTATTTACACGAAGCTCCGTAATAGAACATGATTTATCTAGTAATTTTATAACCGCAGAAATTTCTATTGATAATCCAAAAAATGTTGAAGAAATGTGGTTTTCTTTTACTAGCGATAGTTTTGAATCTGGCTGGTATACATTTTCTGTACCTTCTAATCTAATTTCTAGTGAACCATCAAAAATAACTATAACTCCTAATGATTTGGAACAAAACGGTTCACAAGATATTTCCTCAATAGATCGAATGCAAATTAGAATAAGAGATGATGGTACTGTGCCTGTAACTTTTGAATTACATAATCTGGACTTTGGGAAAAACCCTGATAATATTCAAGGTTGTAACTGTGTTGCATTTAGACTGGACGACATCCAAGACTTTTTCTTGACTGATATTCAAATGGAACTTGTAAACACATTTCAACAAAATAATATTGATTTGACAATAGGAGTAATTGCAAACGATATTGGTAGAGATATTGAGATTACAGAATTTGTAACCAAACTTGCCGATGATCCAAACATTGAATTTGCAAACCATGGATATGATCATGAAGATTTTTCACAATTTGATTCTGTAGGACAAGAAATGCTACTACTTCGAGCAAATGATAAACTCTCAAAGATGTTTGGTGTCACACCCACTGTATTTATTCCACCTTTGAATGCATACAATACTGATACAATAGCTGCCTTGAAATCTCAGGGATTTACTCATTTTAGCTCAGAATTGGACTTTGCCACGCCTCCATTCCCACTATCTGATCAAGTTTTGTATCATTTCCCTGAGACTGCATTTACAGGAGGCCTTAATGATGAAAGAACCAGATTTGTAGGAAAGAGTGCCGATTTTACATTCAACCAGGTACAGGATAGCTT
>JAWVZS010000226.1:0-2084 GCA_033722055.1 Nitrosopumilaceae archaeon | reverse complement strand
GATTCTACGTTTAGTTTGGAGCAAGCAGCAGAGGCTCACACAAAGATGCTAAAGGGAAATGTCTTTGGCAAAGTAATCATGAAGCCATGACGGATCCAAAAATAGAATCTATACTTGATGAGGCAAATCGACTTTTTCTAAATGGTAGAATCCAAGACTCTATCTCATACTATACCAGAATACTAAACCAACAACCAGACAACATATCTGTACTCAACAACAAAGGATATGCGCTAAGCAAACTAAAGGATTATCAAAATGCGATTTCACACTACGATAAGGCATTACAAAACAATCCAAACGACTTGTCTGTACTGGTAAACAAGATCTCTGCACTTCGAAAACAAAAGAAACTAGATGATGCGTTGAATCTATGCAATGACGTGCTTTTGCAGAATCCTAGCTATAACATATTGCTATACCACAAGGAAAGAATTCTTTATTCCATGGGAAAATATACAAAATCCATTCAATGTTGTAATGAAATACTCAAAGAATATCCGTTAAATGGCGATGTCTTGTTTGACAAAGCACAAAGTGAGGCAATGCAGTCAAATCATTCTGCAATAGATACTCTTAGTATGGCAATATCTCAAGGCAAAGAATTTGCAGTAAAGGCCAAAAAATCAAAAGCCTTTGATAGTTTGCGTTCTGATTCGAATTTTCAAAAATTATTCTCTTAAAGCCAGTGGGGAATCTCTAGATACCCATCAATGCTTTCGTTTCTTAGAATTTTTAGTAGTGCGTTTGCTTGTGGGGTGGACAAGACGGGCTTGTCAAACTGATTGTCAGTAGATATTCTAGGACATGCCACCTGGATGAATGCATCAATTCCTTTTAGGTTCTGTAGTCTGTCATTTGTGATATCAGTTAGAGCAAACAACTCTACTTGTTTTCCGTTACTTTCCAGCTCTTTTTTGAACTTTAATGCAGTTAGCTTTGATAGCTGTCCTTCCTTGAGTCCTATTATGATTCCAAAAGTTTTAGCATCAGCTGCCTTGTATATTGCAAGAGTTGCCTTTCTCTTTAGCTTCTGTGCAAACTCTGTGACTTCTCTTACCTCATTGAAATATGGATCAAGAACATAGGTTGGTTTTTCAGTAGACAATGCAATTCCTGATGCATGAAAGTTGCTTTGTCCCAGAAAGACATATGCGTCTACTTTGTCTTTTAGTTGCGATGCTGGATAAAACTCGCATCCAAACACCTGACCGTCATTTAATTGGCCCTTTCCCTCGCCAATATAGACATCAACATTATTGTCTTCTAGAATTTTTTTTACTCTGTCCATCTGGTGCAGGTGTTGACTGTCAGTTACTAGAGAAATTTTTTTTCCTGAAATAATATTGGCGCACTTTTCTGCAACACTATCAAACTCTACATCATCATATGCATCAATTAGTATTACATTGTCTAGTGTTGGCATGTTTATTGTATGGCCTATGTTAAATTGAATTTCTGCACCCAAAACTTTGGAGCCATTTGAGTTTAGATCACATGTTCCCCAGGTAGTATCTGCAAGAACAATTGCTGGAATCCCAAATCTTTTCATAATTTTTTTGGCAGTATCCTGTACCTGAGGCAATATTCCATCAGGCCCATTCAGAGATACTGTAGCTGGCCTTTTTTCTTTAATTGTTTGAAATATCTTGTCTTCGTCTATTACTATCAAACAACACAAAGTATCGTGTTTTTAATTTAAACTAACTGTGAATCCAATAATTACAAATGTATGATGATTCATCATAGTTTCATGCCTGAGACTGTACTTCATGTTGGATTTGATGATACGGATTCTCCAAAAGGCATGTGTACTACATTTCTTGCCTACAAGATTGTAGACTATCTAAAACAGTGTAAAACTGAATTTCTTGACTATCCTAGACTGGTGCGATTTAATCCAAACATTCCATGGAAGACCCGTGGCAATGGTGCAGTCTCATTTACCATAAAGACTAGGAACCCAAAACAGCTAAAAAACAAAATCAAGCTATTCGTAAAAAAGTACTCTGATGTGAGAAATGGTGCAAACCCAGGATTAGTATTTTATGAAAAACCTGACATCCCTCCTAGTTTTTCGGAAT
>JAWVZS010000225.1:0-2102 GCA_033722055.1 Nitrosopumilaceae archaeon | reverse complement strand
TCTTTAATTTGTTCTTCAGTTTTGCCAAAATTAAAAGCCACAGTAGAGATACTAATGTTGTTACAGAGAATATTATTTCCTTCCCAGTTACCACCATCAGTTACATCATAATACAAACAAAAAACTTCAGCATCATCACCTAGAATTTGTTTGATTTCACTTTTTTTCCAAACATAATATTTGCCTTCAACTCCTTCAGAATCAGCATCAAGTGCAGAATAAAATCCACCTTCAGGAGAAGTCATTTCTCGTAAAACAAAATCAAGTGTTTGTTTCATAACATCCAAATAAAATTCATTTTTGGTTATCTGATAAGCCTCAATGTAATTAATGGGAATTAGGGCATTATCATACAACATTTTTTCAAAATGAGGTACAAGCCACTTTGAGTCAGTAGAATATCTATGAAAACCACCACCTATCTGATCAAATATTCCTCCTTTGGCCATTTTTTTCAATGTGGTTAAAGAGAAATCAGTGAACTTGTGTATACCTGTGATTTTACCATATCTAAATAGAAATGAAATGTTAGCAGCATTTGGGAATTTAACTGACGAGCCAAAGCCGCCATAAGTAACATCACCCATTTGAAGTAGATTAATTGCTGCCTCATCCAAAACAGATTGCTCTATTTTTGATGAAGATTTTACAGACTCAGTTTGTTGTAATCCATCAATGAATTTTTGGGCTGCTTGTTCAATGTCTTTTGGTTTTTCCTTCCAAGCTTGAGAGAGTTGTCGCAATATACTACCAAAACCAGGTCTGCCATACGAATCTAAAACTGGAAAATAAGTTCCTACATAGAATGGTTTTTGATCTGGAGTAAGAAAAACACTTAGCGGCCATCCGCCCTGACCTGTTGCCATTTGACAGACTTTTTGATAGATATCATCAAGATCTGGTCTTTCTTCTCGGTCTACTTTGATGTTGACAAAATTTTCATTCATAATTTTTGCAATTTCATCATTTTCAAATGATTCATGTGCCATCACATGACACCAATGACATGAGCTATATCCTACGCTAAGAAATATTGGCTTGTTTTCCTTTTTTGCCTTTTCTAATGCTGTATCATTCCAAGAATACCATTCAACTGGGTTTTCTGCATGTTGAAGCAGATATGGACTAGTTTCATGAATTAAATTATTTGCCACATAATGGTTAGGTTGTTTTGTTATTTGTATCTAATTAACCCCAAATGCCTCTGCCTTCTTCTAATTCATAAATTCTAACATTAATTTTGTTCAGTAATTTCATTTTTGATTTATGGGCTTTTTTATTATGACTATAATCTTTTTTTTCAACTAATTCTTGTAATCGTTTTAATTCATCCAAGTTTAATTCTTTAAAGGCATTCTTAGAGCTGGCTATTCTCTTCAAAAACTCCACTCTTTCTCTGTCTTCTTTAGTGATTTCAGACATACAATAAAGAGTTAGAACTTCTTTATTTTTCTAGTGTGAGAATATTAAAATTTGATCACTACAGAATGGCCATATGGTAGAAAAGATGAGAGCAATGGTTCTCTCAGAATGTGCACCTGTTGAAACTAGTCCATTGAAAGTTACTCAAATTGATAGGCATCAAATTGAAAAACCAGATGAAATATTATTAAAAATTGAAGCGTGTGGTGTTTGTCACTCACAATTACATGGGATTGAAGGAGACTGGAAAGATCTTGGAATTCCGCCACAATTGCCTACAGTGCCAGGACATGAACTAGTTGGAAAGGTAGTAGAAATAGGAAAGGATGTTACTAAATTCAAAGTTGGAGACAGGGCAGGTATTACTCCACTATTATCTGCATGTAAAGAATGTCAATATTGCAAAGAAGGAAAAGAACAACTTTGTGAATCAAATGAAGTGACTGGAGAGTCGCTAAAGGGAGGTTATGCAGAATACATTACAGTTTCACAAGATTTTGCAACAAAAGTTCCAGAGGATATGAAAGCAGAATATGCCGCACCATTATTTTGTGCAGGGATTACAGCATACAAAGCTGTAAAAGCATCAGAGCCACAATCACATAAAAAAATTGGAATTTTTGGAATTGGCGGAGTAGGTCATCTAGCAGTACAATTTGCAAAAATAGAAGGATGTGAAG
>JAWVZS010000224.1:0-2106 GCA_033722055.1 Nitrosopumilaceae archaeon | reverse complement strand
GCTTAGATCAGTTATTTTCAGATTAACATCTGCTGCTCTGGGATAAGACGATCTGTCTAATTCAAATTTTACTAGTTGTTCTGCTGTATCAAATGTTAAAGTTGTGGATTGAGGTCCACCACCTCTGTTGTATTGTACCACAACATTTCCTCCTTTTGAAAAATCATATAGTTGGATAAATGGCCAGAGTTCTTTTGATACCAAACCAATTTGACCTAGTTGAATCCCACCTGCAGAGTTTACAGCTTTTGCCTGTCTTACTACATTAATTGTATTTGTTGAATATGGTGAGGACAATGAACAGTCAGTTGAAATTGGATTTGGTGGGTTAGAACCATTTTCTCCACCAATACCAGTACCACTTACTGGTATTGCTATTCCTTCACTATCGGATACTGAAAATCCCAATACTGAAGTCGAACGTGAACACAATGTTCCAAAGTCCAGAGCCTTTCCAGTTATACCTACTGTACTATCTGCAATTTGCGCCTGTTTTCTGTCTGCAAAATATCCGTACCAGTTGCCATCAGTTGCCTGAATCATTCGGAGATCTTTTCCGTTAACAGTAACGTCAGGTTCTCCAATTCCTTTTCCTGTATCGCCTATGTTTCTATCTCGAATTACTACTTCGATTACTTGTGGTCCCGAAAATCTTTTGTTAGAATTATCAGCTGAGACAATAAGATTCGCATTAGTTGTTTGAGCTTGAGTTGGTTGAAAACTTGCAAGTATTAATCCGCTTGTAAAAATTAAACCTAAAGTAAAGATGATTACAAAGTTCTTTCTTCCAAGCAATCTATCATTATTAGTTTATAGTTTTAATAAACATTAACTATGAATTATTCTAATTGAAGTTTTAATTCAAAAATTCAATCTTTGCTAGGTGAAAAAGGCACGCCACAGATATTCAGGTATTATCAAATATTCTTTTCATAATAGGTATTCATTGAATTCCGTTACCAACCGTGAGTCCCTGCGAAATCATTCTTTGATTGGAAGTGAGGCCAAAAACCCTCTTCCAATCAATGCAATTACTGCAATGGATCTTAGAGGATTAACATGGGTATTAGATAGTGATTAAAATGGTAGAATCGTTAATTTTTGTAAAGTATGCCATAGAAGATAGTTTTTACAGTTTGATTATGAAAAAATATTCTATACAAAAACATGCCTAACTATAGCATGAAGTTTATAAAAAACTGTTAGGAATTAAGATTAAAATGAAAAAGGTTGCACTGAGTGTAGTTACTATTCTTTCTTTGTCATTAATGATGTCTACTGTTTCTATGTCAGTAAGTTATGCAGATATCATTCCACCAAGACATCAATCAAACATTGGAATTACAAATGATGATATCGTATGTGATACTGGATTATTCAAAGTAGTAAAGGCAGGAACAGATTCAATAGCATGTGTGAAACCCAGCTCAGTATCAAAGCTAGTAGACAAAGGCTGGGCAAAAAGTGTAGATGAAAATGCACTAAGCACTGCAGTAAATAGACAAAATATCGAACTTAGTACAATCAATATACTAGGTACATTTCCAATTAAAACAAATGTAGGCAAACTTGCTTCAGGCGCACCAATAAGTAGTTATGATTTAGTTTTTGAAATATGTGCTACTGCTCCAATTTATGCACCAGACGTACTGATAAAATCAGATAGTGAAACCAAACGTTATGAATTAGTAGAAATGGTACAGCCTGGTTCTTGTGTATTGAGTGCCACAAACATCAAAGCTTCTGATCAAAAATCCATAAAAATTACTTTGCAAAATAAAGGTGATATTTCAGAAAAAATAGCAATGCTTCAAAAAGATCTTGATTCACTAAAAGAAGAGCTTAGTCTTACAAGACAATCATTAAAGCTATTTGACCAACCAGAAACACAACAACAAGGACAAAAAGTAGCTGAACTACGAAAACAAATCAATGATAAACGTGAGGAATTATACCGAATCTTATTTGCAGTACATGCATCACCAACTTCAAAACAAAAGATTGAGAAAATGACATTTACTGGATCTGTGATTGAAGGGAATTCAGCTAAAATAATGTCAGTTTTAGATTCAAAAACTTCTGGTGTATATGATGCAATATTTGAGG
>JAWVZS010000223.1:0-2115 GCA_033722055.1 Nitrosopumilaceae archaeon | reverse complement strand
GAATCGCACATGATTTGAAAAATCCACTCACTGTAATTCAAACATATGCAGACATGTTGAACAATTCTATTTTAGACAGTCTTAGTCCTACTGAAAGAGATAGATGGTTTAGAATTCAGACATCAATTACTGATATGCAAAGAATCATAGAAGATGTTCTTGACTTTGCAAGATCAACTGAACTTAAAAAACACAAGACGTCACTTTTGAAAATTTTACGTTTGGCAGTAAACCATGTTAGGACTCCTTTTGGTGTTCACATTAATCTACCTGAAAAAGACATGAAAGTTCCTTGTGATGAAAGAAAAATTGAAGCAGTATTTTCTAATTTGCTTGTAAATTCAGTTAGTGCACTTGATGGCCCAGGTGAAATAACCATAGAATTCTCATCTGATAATAAATCTCACATAATCAAAATCAAGGATTCTGGTCCTGGTATTCCACAAGAGAATTTGGATAGAATATTTGAGCCTCTTTATACTACTAAAAAGACAGGCACTGGATTAGGTTTAGTTATTTGTAAAAGCATAATTGAACAACATGGTGGCACAATTACTGCAGAAAACAAACCTACTACTTTTACAATCCGCCTTCCAAAAAATTAATCTTACATTCATTAATTTTTTACATGTTTTTTGAATAAATTTTTAGTTTGATGTAGTCTATTTTAAAATATTATTTTATGAATTTTGGAATATGCTGGCATTAAAGGGAACTGGTATTATTATTTTAGGAATAGTTGCTACTTTCTCTATATTTTTAATTCCAACCTTTGCAGATACAAATAACAAAATTCCACCTTGGATAAAAGATATTGCCAAGTTTTGGTCTGATAACCAAATTAGTGATGCAGAATACCTTCAAAGTATTACCTATCTGATTAACAATCAAATAATTTTAATTCCAGAGTTAGAATCATTAAAACTTGAAAATGAAAATTTGAAATCACAATTAACCGAAACTTACTCTGAAACAATTCATGAGGTATCTGACAATTTGACAATTACACTTCATACAAACAAATCCGTCTACGGCCCAAATGATACCATAATGATTTTTGGAACTGTATCAAAAATAATCCCAGAACATGAAGTAGGTATTGTTATTTCTGATCCTTCTGGAAAAATTCTAGCTGTTGCAAAAATTAAACCAAATGTTGATGGTTCATATGGATTTGTAGCTCAAGATCCTGTTTTTAGAGAACATGGACAGTACTCTGTAAATGTTTACTATGGCGGTAAAGCATTTTCTCATACTACGTATACTTATACACCTGGTCTGCAATAGGTTTATTCTAAAACCTCGATGTCATTTTGAAACTCTTCAGGCAAACCAATCCACCATTGTTTTGGTTCTTTTTCTGACAAGCAAAAATTAGTAAATTAAAGTAGCTAATAGATCTGTTGGTTAAAACTTCACACAAACAATATAGAAAAATCTGACAAAATTTTATTCAATTAATCTGCATTTCTTTGTATTTTTATTCTAATTTCATGGTAATTCTTCTTCTATGTCTGAGCATGCCTTATGAACCCATTTTCCTGCAGAGTTTTGTAGAATTTCTTTTCCTACTTTGATGGTATCTCCACATTCGACACATTTTCCTTTATACCTAGCTTTCAATGATTTTGTAATCATTAACTGATATTTGAATTGTAAAAAATTTACATGTAAAGTATGGGTCAACTTTACTTAGAAATTAATACCGTGGTTTTACACTATTTTTGATATATTTTTGGTATCAATCTCTCCTTTGGATATTTTTTTGTGGACTGTACGACGAAATGAGAAAGATGTTGTGAATCTTTATGATAAATTATCTCCTATAATGCATCATTCTACGGGAGGCCACATGCTAAATTTTGGTCTGTGGAACGAAAAAATCACTGATCCATTATCTGCTCAAGAAAACATGTGTAAATATGTTGAAAAGTTATCAGAATTTAGTTCATCAACATTTCTAGCAGACATAGGAAGTGGTCTGTCGGCCCCCGCAAAACTATGGAAAAGCAACAATCCTCATTTGAATATATTTTGTATCAATACTAATTTTAATCAATTATCTTTTGACAATACTGTTGCCATAAATAAAATCAACTCGACTGCAACTAGTTT
>JAWVZS010000222.1:0-2117 GCA_033722055.1 Nitrosopumilaceae archaeon | reverse complement strand
TGTTTTTTTTCAAAAGTGGTTGTTTTTACTTTACTTAATGATAACATCAAAATCACACCGAATAATTAATTTTCTTTAGTACTGCATCTGGATCATTGTAATATTTTCTAATCATCTCAGATACTTGTTTGTGTTCTCGTATATTGTTAGCATTCAACCATTTTAGGATTTGAATGCGACGTTGATGTTCTTCTAAAATGGTCTCAAAATCAATACCTGTTTGCTCTGAAATTTTTTTTAAATTTTTACTTTCTTCAAAATTTGATGAAAAATAATCTGATTTAGGCTCCCATTTGATTACAGAATTAGGTTTAGATTCACCTGTAATCTCTTCTACTGAAATTACTCGTCGAATGCTTTGTTTTGTGAATTTGTCTTTTACTCTTCTAATTACAATGGCTGAATTCATTAGTGATAGATATGCAGGAGGTATATTCATTGGCTGTTGTTGTAGTCTTTTGTATGCCGAATCCAAGCTATCAGCATGCATTGTACATAATCCACCATGACCTGTAGCCATAGCTTGAAACATTACATAAGCTTCTGATCCTCTAATTTCTCCAACTATGATATAGTCTGGTCTATGTCTTACACCTGATTTAATTAATTCAAATAAACCAATTTCTCCTTCTCCACTAGGTCCATATCCTGAACGTGAAATAAGAGAAAACCAGTTATCGTGAGGAATGTTAATTTCAGATACGTCTTCTACTGAGAATATTTTGTCATTTTCACTTACAAGGCCAGCAATAGCATTTAGAACTGTGGTTTTTCCACTTCCAGTAGAACCAATTATCATTACAGACATTTTATTTTCAATAAGCATCCACAGGTAAGCTGCTGTTTCTAGATCTATTGTACCAAACCCAATCAGATCAATTACAGTGAATGGATCTTCTCGGAATTTTCTGATTGTAAAACTAGTTCCTTTAGGTGTAATTTCTTTTTGATACAATACCGATATTCTGTGATTTCCTTCTAAGGCTAGATCTGATATTGGATGTGCCGTACTGACGTGCTTTCCTGCCTTGAATACTATTTTTGTAATAAATGAATTTAATTTTTGATGAGATTCAAACTGAATATTTGTTGAAATACTATCATAATTTCTATGCCATACATACAAAGGTAGTTTTGGGCCGCTACAACTGATGTCTTCAATATTTTGATCATGCATTAATGAATCAATTTTACCATACCCTGCAACATCTCGTTTTAGAAAATACTTGACTTTTTCCATACTGGCTAATGTACTAGATATAAAAAATCCTTCATGTTGTTTTATTACTGAATCTAGATGTGAATCAAAGTCTTTGCTTTTTGTAGGCTCAATTGAGTCTAAGCTTTGTTCTACAAAAGAATACAACCCTCTGTAGATTCTTTCCTCTTCGTGATTTAGTTTTACTTCATCTACATGATAAAGAAAATTTGAATTTTTTTCATCATAAAGAATATTTGCATAACTAAATGGTGGAACTAGTGGGTATTTTTTTATTAATTGTAATTGACTGGGAATTTCTTCAATGGTTCTTTCATCAAGTAATTCTTTGTTTAGTATGTTTTGAATTTCAAGATTGTTTTTGTCTTTCAATTTTCATTCACCAAGTTTTTAGAGAAAAATGATAGGGGCATAAAAAAATCTCCCCCTATGGATTTTGGATGGTTATACTTAGGGGGGCGCCTGTCTTTCCTGCAAAGACGTTCAAACTTGCAGAAGAACCAGAATCAATTGGAGTGATTTTTCCTTGTGGTACTTGGAAGTATACAATCATTCTGTCACCTGGATTGAGTGCAATAGGTGCAGTTGCTTGTACTAGACACAGTGTTTCTTGTGCTCCTGCATCATCAAAGTCAATTTCCAGAGTTGTAGAATCTGGGCTTGTACATGCTGTTGTTACAGCACCGCCTGCATCAACAGTGTCTTTCATTAAAGTTCCTGCTCCGCCAGTTCCTTCATGAACATAAGAACTCTGGAAGTTTGTTACAGAAACTCTATTCTGATCCTTGTCAAAATACCAGTTAGCTAGTGGTACACTTGTTCCTCTGACCTGTATGGTATCAACAGATAGGATTCGTTCACCATTGTTTCTGACTCCTGCTGCTCCCCACGCATCACC
>JAWVZS010000221.1:0-2123 GCA_033722055.1 Nitrosopumilaceae archaeon | reverse complement strand
GGTGAGAATACACGGTATCGATTTTATCTAAACTAGAGTTTCCAATTAAGCAATGTCTTATTTTGTAATAGATTTCACCTACTGCATTCAATGAAGTAGAATACAACAAATCATAACTTTCACCAACACTTCCTTCGATAGAATTTTCAACAGGTAGAATAGAAAAATCTGTTTTATCTTCGGTAGTGTACTTTAACACATCTGTAAATGTTGGTAATGGAACAGTCTTGATATCTTCTTTGAAGAACTCTTTTGCAGCTGATTCGCTGTAGGCTCCCCGTTCACCTTGGAACGAAACCTTGATCATACTATTCCTCTAATTTGATAAAATCACTGTTACCAAAATCAGTTGATAGTTTTCTCTCATCGATCCAGGAACATTCAATACATTTTATGGCATCTCGCATCGGTACTACATCACCACCACATTTTCTGCATTTTGTAAACAAAACACCCAAGCTTGGATCATCCATTGCTGCATGGATTGTTCCGTTAAGGTGGCCAATTATTTTTAGTTTGATAATATCATTTACTAGTGCTACATTTTTTCGTCTAATGTTTCTTGTAGAACAAATACATTCTACATTAGAGACTGTCTTATTACCATTGATATATTCAATTGATACTGCAATCATAGAAGACATTACAGCTACTACTGTTCCAATTACAATATCTCCTACCTGAGGAATTGATAACTGCTTTTTATGACTAATGCTGATAGTTCGAGATTCCTTGTCGATGTTTTTTTTGCCAATTACTGCAGCAAATACCATGTCGCCATTGTCATAGGCGTTGTGTCCTGCCTCAAATTCCTCAATCTGGGCAATCTTGTCGCCTGGAAAAGTATTTTCTGACATGGTCTATTCTCCATTTTTGTGATTATAATTGTTTTTGAGATTATTGGTTGATATACTCTAAAAACAAAAAGACTGTGTGAAGGCGCTAGTTTATGAAGAATATGCCGTTAATGATGATTTTTCTAAAATACTAAAAATAAAAGATATTCCAAAACCAGAACCACAACCAAACGAAGTAGTTTTTCGTGTAAAAGCAGCTGCTCTAAACTATGATGACATATGGGGAATGAGAGGAAAACCCCTACAAATCCCACTACCTCACATCTCTGGCACAGATGCAGCAGGTGAGGTCACTGCAGTAGGAAGTGATGTAAAAGACATCAAAGTAGGAGACAGAATAGTTTCTCATGGAAACATGTCTTGTAGAGTTTGCAAGGCCTGTACCAGTGGACGAGAGTATGACTGCAAAAAAAGAAAGATTTGGGGATTTGAGACAGGACCGCTTTGGGGCGGGTACTGTGAGTATGCTCACCTGCCTGAGGTCAACGCCGTCAAGATACCTGAAAATGTAAGCTATGAGGATGCTGCAGCTGCTTCGATGACACTGCTTACGTCATGGCATATGTTGGTTGGTAGGGCAAAGATTCACCCAGGACAAGTTGTCTTGATTATGGGAGGAGGTTCAGGTGTAGGTAACTATGGAATTCAGATTGCAAAACTGTTTGGGTGTACTGTAATCTCTACTGCAAGTCCAAACAAACTTGACAAGTTGTTAGAATTGGGAGCTGACTATGCAGTAGACCACAGAAAAGACGACTGGCATAAGGAAGTCAAATCAATTGCAAAAAATATTCCCAAGCCATACGGTGATCCAAGGGGAGTAGATGTAATCTTTGAGCACATTGGAGGAAATCACTGGAACAAAGAACTTACTTTGCTAAACTATGGTGGAACAATAGTTACCACTGGTGCAACCACTGGCTATGATGCAAAAACTGATCTCAGACATATTTTCTTTAAGGGAATAAACATACTTGGCTCCACTCAGGGAACCCGTGCAGAACTAGAAGAAGGACTGTACTGGATGTCGCAAGGAAAGATAAAGTCAATCATAGATTCTACCTATACTCTGGAGCAGGCAGCAGAGGCTCACACAAAGATGTTAAAGGGAAAGGGCCTGTTTGGAAAAATCATTATGAAGCCATGAGTGATCCAAAGACAAACTCCATACTAGATGAGGCAAACAGATTATTTTTGCAAGGAAAGATTCAAGATGCCATATCTTACTATGATAAAATCCTACAGGTTGAACCTGAAAATATTAGT
>JAWVZS010000220.1:0-2131 GCA_033722055.1 Nitrosopumilaceae archaeon | reverse complement strand
TCCCATTAACTGACCAGAATCAGTGTCATTAGTTATAGAAATTTTTGTTAATGCAAAAATAAAAGATTCACGATGTTTACGAATTGGGACTTTGGCATACATACAAAGATGGCCATTATCAGGAGTCCCATAAAGGCCAAATCTAGAATGAATGGGCTCACAAGTAAAACAATCCAAGAGAGAAGATTTGCCATCATCATTTATTACAAAAACACCAATTTCAATTGGAAAGGGTACAAAAATATCAACTTTAGATTTTTTACTCACATAGATTTGTTTTTCAAATCGAAGAAACATCAAATCATTGGTCTTTTTAGCAGGTAGATTAATTGGTAAAACAGGACAGACTTCAATTCGTAGATCTCCTTTAGGCCTAGTAACAATTTTTTCAGTTGTATTACCTTCCATGTTTTTCCTATAGTAAGAAAAAGTTCCATCTTTTTCACGTCTAAATTTAATATCAGTTTCAGGATAAGACAGTTCTAAAGAATCTTCAACATCAAACTTTCCATATCTAGATAAATCTGAAGAAATTTCAGTTTCAGACAAAGTATGTATTCTAGAGTAATTCTACTTAAAAACGATACTAGATATTTTTTAATTGAATTCTGATGTATGTCATTTAACTATCATTACAGGGATTTTTGATTTATCAAGAACATAATGAGATGTGCTTCCAAGAAATGCTTCTCGAAGAGAACCCATACCTCTAGAACCCATTACTATCATATCGCACTTTTGTCTTTTCGCATAATCGACAATCTTTGGTCCTTCCTCCCCAAACGCTACCACATCTAAGAAGGGAATTTTTTTTGCAGTACATTTTTTCTTTGCAGTCTTCATAAATTCTTTGTATTTTTTCTTAAGTGATCTTGTCAATAATGAAGCAATAGATTCCAATTCAGTAGGATTATTCTTAATCACATAAAGTCCAATAATATCAGCATCAGTTTGTTTTGCATATTGTATTGCTTTATCTAATCCTCTAAAGGAAGTTTTAGAACCATCCAATGGTACAAGTATCTTTTTTTGTCTCATAATGTGCATAGATTTTACTAGAATTTTAGAGCTTTCCTATTTTTTTAAAAAAATAATAACATAAATAAAAAAAAGTGCTATTCCAGAGTTAATGGAATAGAGGCACTTCCGAAGGATTCATTGATTCTAAAGAAATAATCTTTGTTAGAATCATACTCAAATGTCGTACCACCATATCCTATGTTTGGGCCAAAGAAAATTTCAAACTCCCTTGACTGATCAGGTTTTAATGTAATACTTCCGCTAGTGAAATCCGTAGAAGCATATTTGAAAACCTTGTCACCGTTTGTCACATCATAGTTACATATAGCAGGCCCTGAGCAGCTCAATGTGATATTATTAGAGGAGTCAGTATTCACAGCAAGTAGTTTTACTGTAAGAAATGCTTGTCCTTTTTCTGTAATTTCAAATTCATTTCCAGCATAATAATATGTGACAGGTCCTACTTTGTATGGAATTCCATTTGTCTCATAGTTGTACCGAGTAATTTTTGACTCTACAGTTTTTTCACATTGAAGTCGGTCATATGCACGTTTAATTTCAGAGCATTTTTCTAGATCATTTTGGAGTGCTGCCAATTTTGTATCGGTATTTTGTACAGGCATTTGTTCATTCTTGTCAGTTGAAACATTGATTATTCCAATCTTGATCAAATGTTGAATTCCATTCAAAAACTCATTTTCAGAAATGATTCCTTCTGCCCACCAAGCTGCGTTATTTTTTACCCAATCAGGTACGGCGTTTTGATTTGTTTCAGAGGAAACTACTGTTTCTTGGACTGTCAAAATCTTTTCTTTTATTAGAAATTGAATTGCTGAAATAAATTCACTTTCTGAGATTGTTCCTTCTGCCCACCAAGCTGCGTTATTTTTTACCCAATCTGGTACACTTTGTGCGCTTGCAGAAAAGGTTAGCAAACCAGTCACCAACATAACAGATAAGATGGTTATTGCAATTTTCATTATTCATAATTTATGTTTGTACTATATAACCTAGTTCTAATCACACATCTAGTGCCAAATAAGAAGATTGAGAATAATTGCTAGTGGTAATGTTCATAACAATTGCTTGGTTTTATAAACAAACAGTAATT
>JAWVZS010000219.1:0-2149 GCA_033722055.1 Nitrosopumilaceae archaeon | reverse complement strand
GTTACTGTCTCAAATCCCCTATGAGGATGAGGTGATGCACCCTTTGCTTCATTTGGAGCATAGTTTACAGGTCCCATCTCATCAAGTAGTAAAAACGGATCAAAATCTCTTACAGCATAATTTGGAAAAGGTCTGTTTACTTGGAACCCGTCTCCCTCTGTTGTGGATTTAGCTGTTATTATTTCAGAGATGGTTCTTTCGTTTTCAGATGTGGACACACCTTGTATACAAGTTGATTCTATTTAATCCTCAAATGAAATCAACCAAGTGATTACAATCACTTGCTCAGTAAAATTTCTAAAATCTAAGCGTGGTCTTGATGTAAAAAGTGTAGGCCCCCGAGGGGAATCGAACCCCTGTCCGGGGATCCACAGTCCCCTATACTAGCCACTATACGACGAGGGCCACGAAAAGAAAAATTTCTTTTTCCTGTAATAATCTTTGATTTTTCAAGAAAAATGAAAATTAGCATGTAGGTTTATTATCAACCCCTACATTTTTTCAAATATGAGATTTTGGTGGATTGCTATGGGAATAGCAATAGGTTTGACTTGGGTTGGAGTAAATTATCTACTTCCTTGGAAGTAGACCCAAATCATTGTTGACCACTGTAGCGATCGCTTAAATAGGGATATTCTCGTTATTTCTCAACTTGAAGCGAAGTATAATTCCAAACAGATTACGCTCAGGAAAAAAATCTCTAGACACTTCTATACAAAACAAATCACTTGAAAGAATTCAAGGAAATGACTTTACTTGGATTGATATTCAAAACGCAGACAGAAAAGAGGTAGAGAGTCTAGCCCAAGAATTCAATCTGAATATGCTTAATGTAGAGGACTGTCTTACAAAATTTGAGCTTCCAAAATTAGATGCCTATGATGATCATTTCTTCTTGCTTCTTCACTTTCCCCCATTATTCTCAAAGATAGCTGTTCCTCAAATTAGTCAGCTCTCCGTATTCATGGGAAAAAATTTTCTAATTACAATACATCAAGGTGACTTGAAACCACTAGTTGAGCTTGTCCAAATAGCAAAAGAGGGAACTGATAAAGAAAGACAAAAAGAGCTTTTAGATGAATCACCTGGTGCCTTACTGCATGAAATTATAGACGTATTGGTAGATGACCTTTTACATTCTCTGAGAAGAATTATTGCAAATCTTGTTGAAATAGAGGAAGGTGTCTTTGATGAGAAAAAATCAGTAGCAAGACAAATTTCAAGTCTAAGAAAGGAAATTACCATACTAAGAAGAATAACCAACCCATTAAGACGGATGGTACTGGAAACTGCCAAACAAGTACAAAGGTTTGTATCTACAGATAAAGAAGATTTGAAATTATACTTTGATGATGTAATAGACCACTTGGATAGAATAATTGAAAGTTTGGAAGAGTCAAAAGAAACTATGGAAATCTACAAAGATACTGACTTTGTGTTAAGTACGGAAAAAACAAACAAAGTTCTTGCAATGTTGACTATAATATTTACATTAACTATACCTGCAACAGTTATTGGAACATTTTATGGAATGAACATACCATTACCTGGTGGAATAAATGATCAAAGTGCTTTGTTGTTTGGCCAGTATACGGTTTTTATCATTATAATTTTGGCATCAATCATTCCATCTGCAACAATGTTTGCATATTTCAAGAAAGTAGGATGGATAAGTCCCTGATCTAGATTACTTTTTCATGCAAACTAACAGTAATTTTAGTTAGACTTAGGCTCAAATTATCAGGAATTACTATTAACAATCCACTATTTTGTGACACATCATTACATATTCCTGAATAACTTTTATGGTTTTTAGCAAAACATCCTGGTTCATTATAGAATGAAAAGGATTCTTTATCGTTTAGGAAATTTGTAAGTTGTTTTTCTGAAGGTATAAAATAAACATCAAATGCAGTTTTCTTGTCATTTATGGAAATTGCAAATTCATATGAAGTATTTTCATTTGTAGTACAAATAGGAATGAATTGTGCAAAACCATCAGAAATAAGGTCATCTTGTTGTTTTTGAGGATAATTTGAATTTTCTATGTTAGGAAAAACAAACACATATGGATCATTGTTTAGTTGAGTTCCCTGCACATATCTAAAATTATTACGTACAGAATCTATTGCATAACGATACAATGGTG
>JAWVZS010000218.1:0-2149 GCA_033722055.1 Nitrosopumilaceae archaeon | reverse complement strand
GGTAATGGAATTGAAGTATCAACAACGCCTATGTTATTTTCAACCCACTCGGTAAACCAGATTTTGTCTCCAGATATAGTAAAATCAAAAACTTGTGCAAGACCACAGTTTGGATCGTCCCCACAATCACCCCAAAATGGATTCTTTGAGGGAATATTGTATTCAACTAATGATTCGGTTTTGATATCTAGCAAACCGAGTCTATTTCCAGTTTGTTCATTGAAAACTAGTTTATCATCAGAAGTAAGATCGATCCAATAAGGTCTTGAAATTGGAGATTTTATTATTCCTGAATAATTACCAAATGTGACTTGAGGTGGAACAGAGGTAGTATATTGAGTAAATGTCTCATCTTCAGTATCAAATTTGAAGATAAAAGAACTAGAAGTATCAGCTAACCAAATGTTATCATCTGCATCAGCTACTGCACCATTTGGTGTAAGTAATTGAGGAGGCAAAAGAAATGCTTCTGAAAAACTATTGTCTCTGACTTGGCCAGATTTTAGAAATTCATCATGATCAAATTTTACAAGTACACCATTTTGTTGGAAAACCCAATTTGTATACCAAACATTGTTTTGGGAATCAACAGTAAAATCTGCAGTAACAGCAGAAGTAACTTCAGAAGGAATTGAAATTGAAACTAGACCTTCATCAGATTGAGTAGGATCTAAAATTGTGAGTTTATTTCCTGTAAAATCATTTACTATGATTTGAGAGCCAGTAACTTCGAGTCGTTGTGGTAGGGAGTCACCTTCTGATGGATATTGTAATCTTTGATATGTTTCATCTTGAATAGAAAATTTCCAAATAGAATCAAATGCCTCATCTGTATACCACAAAGTTCCATCAGGCGAATAATCCAATCCCCACATCATTGAACGTCCATTTGGTGGCCATTGGGGATTTTCAAATTCGACAAAAGACTCATCGTTTGGATTAAATTTTGCAACTTTGCCTGTATTTGCTTGAGCAAACCATACAGAACCATCTCCACTTGTAGTTATGCCCAATGGTTGAGTGCATGGAGTTGGGATTTGGTATTCAGTAACATATGCATTAGATTTTGCCTCACCTGAGCCACAGAATTGTCCACGTTGAGCATCAGGAAAATTATCTTCAGGAGTACCAGTCATTGTAATATCATTTTCAGATTCACCATCAGGATCAAGACCAGGTATAGCAATAACTACACCAGAAGTTACCATTATCCCACCCAAAAAAGCAAACATGATAATTCCTTTTGTCTTCTTTTTCAATGAAGGGTGATGAATTATTCCATGTTATATCTCTTCTAGAAATTTTTGAAAAATCATAGAAGTTTTAGATGACCAGTTATTTTATCAACAAGATTTTCTGGTGCAGGACCAATTGACAGGCAAGTTGTAGTTCCAGGTGCAATTTGAGTATGTCCTGCATCGGTAACTTCTGACCAAGGAAGATCTAAATCTATTGCGTGTCGTTTAATATCTTGCAACTCTTTAATTCCAGGTACTTTGACTACTACTTTTTCTTGACCATTCCACCATTGTTCAAACCATTCTGGATGAGATTTTCTTACATGTTCTGCACCCAATACACATGCATGACCTACTTGAGCAGCTATCTTACCTTTACCCATCTCTAGATCAGTTCTGACTACAATTACTTGTTTTAATTCCATAATCATGATTAGATACCATAGAAAAAAACTTTTGAATTATAGGTTTTATGGGTTGAAAAATAGTGTTTATGTTTATTTCAAATTTTAATTAGGACATATGAAATTCAGTTCCAGTATGACATTATTGAAATAAATAATTGCATGGCAAAATCATGGTATGCAATATGACGTAGTGGTAGTTGGTGGAAGTATTGCAGGGCTGTTATGTGCAAGAGAAATAGCCTCAAATGGATTTAGTGTATTAGTAATAGAAGAAGACTATGAGATTGGCACTCCAGAACATTGTGGAGGTTTGGTTAGTTTATCTGCATTACAGGAATTAGGTGTGGTTCCATTAGCAAAAACTTTTGATCACTTTATAGAATCTGCTGAAATTACTGCTCCAAACAAAAATAGTTTTACAATAAATGCAACAAAACAAAAAGTCGTTGAAATAAACAGAAGAGAGTTAGACAAACAAGTAGCTCATCAAGCACAAAAAAATGG
>JAWVZS010000217.1:0-2160 GCA_033722055.1 Nitrosopumilaceae archaeon | reverse complement strand
GCATCGCTTCATACCAAAGTGAAGTTCTAAATTGTCTGTATCTTTGGAAATCATTTCCTATCCGTTTTTCCATTGGAGTTAAAATAATTCTGTTTTCCTTTAGACGAGTTCTTGTTTCTATTTTATCGGAAAACTCCACGATAATTTTTTCATTTTCAGACCATCGTCTGGCCAAAAACGTGGCAATTTCAACTAGTGTTTCATTTTGTAACTGTAAATTCTGCATCTAGTTGCCAAACATAGAGGTAATGATGTCTTTTACTTTTTGGTATTCTACATTTCCCCACTGAGCGTATACGTTTCCAAAAATAATGTTTGCAGCTTCTTTTCCAGAAATTCCGGTATCTAGTAGTTTAGCAAATGAAATTGTTTCTCTTAAACTAGGAGAATAAAATAATTCTTCAACAGCAGCTGCTTGTCTTAAAGTATTAGCTAGCTTTACTCCCTGATTAATTTCAGAATCATGATTTCCTGAAACATACTTTTTGATAATTTCACATTCTATGTCTTCAGGTGGATATTCTAATCGTATTCTGACTGGGAATCTGCTAATTAACTGAGGTGGTAGCTCTTTTGTTCCAGAATGAGTAAGAGGATTTATGGTTGCGATTACAAACCAATTCTTCTCTGCCTTGATTGTTTCTCCAGTGGATTCCTTTAAGACAATTTGTCTTCTATCGTCTAATGCTTCATCTAGTCGCAGTAAGACATCAGCTTCAGCTGAGTTTATTTCATCAAGATACAATATGTTTCCTTCTCTCATTGATTTAACCAAGAGTCCCTCATCAAAACCAACACTTCCATTTGTGAGGGTTTTTGTTCCAATCAGGTGGCTTTCTCTAGTTCTAAGACTAAAATTAATAGAATCCATTTTTATGCCCCTGCTTCTGGAAAAATCTCTTACTAGAGATGTTTTTCCAGTTCCTTTAGGCCCAATAATTAAAACAAATAATCCTGCCTCATAGGCTTTGTTTAGAGTTTGCAGTGAATTATTCCAATCTAGATAGGATGGCTCTTGCAACAATACTGTAGCGTATCTTTTTTTACAAATAAAGCTTAGTTTTGATATTGTTCTAGTTTGGTGTTGGATTCGTCTAAAATTTCATGTAATCTCTTGTGCCACTCTTCAAATCCATCAGGTGAATTTGGATAGTTGTAATAGTGTTCAGTTAGTTTTTTGTTTTGTTGGGTGGTAAATCTAAGTCCATCTGCTAATTTTTTGTTTAAAGCACCACGTATGACCATTCCTATTTTTCCCAATGTACTAAAGTCTGGATGCTCTCCTTTTGAAATTGCTTCTACATCCAAATTTCCTAGAAAGTGTTTCATTCCATAACTAATCTGTTCATTAGTCAAGCTTTGAATTAGTCTTCTGAAAACTTCAAGCCCTGCTGTTTTGTAACCGTACTCGTTGATAAATTCTTTATTATAATTCCATAGTCCTTTTTCTGTAACGTCATTTGATTGAATGGCGTTGACAACACATTTGCCTACTAAGGTACCTGCGACTAATGCTGGTCCTATTCCTCCTGCATCAAGAGGTTTTGGCATCCATGCTGAATCTCCTACTAAAACAAAACCGTTTGCTACCATACAGTCATTCTGTCTTCTTACAGAAACCTGAAAATTTCCCGTCGCATTGTGAACGTCTTGTTCATCTGTAGATAGTCGTGGATTTGTTATTGCTTTATTTCTTGCAACATATTGATCAATTAGAGTTGTGACATTATCTTGTTTTCCTATTCTTTTGTTTCTTTTTTCCAAAAGCGATTTTTCAACTCCTAATCCGATATTTACTTTGTTTTTTCCTTTAGGAAATACCCATCCGTATCCTCCAGGAGCAATATCTTGATCTAAATGAATAATACAATAATCTGGATCAAACTCTGTCAAGTTCTCTTCGCCTTTATCAAAATACATGATATGTCTGCCAGTTGATTCGACATCATGTCTGTCAACTTTCTTTTCCATTTTTGTCGTGTTAGAAATTTGGTTGCGTAGCATTGATGTCATTCCTGTGGCATCAATTACAACTTTGGCAGTTTTCTTGTAAGGTTGATTTGTCTTTTTATCCATTCCTTTTACACCTACAACTTGATTTCCATCATAAACAAGTCCTGACAAATTAATTTCAAAATCAAATTCTACTCCCATAGATTG
>JAWVZS010000216.1:0-2173 GCA_033722055.1 Nitrosopumilaceae archaeon | reverse complement strand
ATGCCTGTTTTTTCTTGTATTCTTGCAAATAACCAATTAGAATAATTCATTCGAAATTATTTTATTTCTAATTTTACAAGTCATATGATCCTAACAATTTTCTAGATAGCACCCCGCATTTTCCTATCTATTGTAAAATATAAAAAAATCTTGAAATTTTTGATGACAGCATTTACAATTGAAAAAACTCAAAACAAAATAAACAAACATGAATCAAAACATCGAATTGTTACATGTTTTGTGTGCTACTCCGAAATGGAAGTCAAGGAAGGTGTAGTACTTTATGATAGAAATTTCTATCACTCTGAATGTTGGAAAGAATTCCAGAATTCAAGAAAAGTTTTAACCGAATTACAAAATGGAACAAAAAAAGTTCTGATTATAGGACTTGGTGAGATAGGTTATACTAATGCAGAATATATGACCAGTCTTGGAATATGGGTTGACGGTTATGACATTAGTGAAAAAGCAGTAAAGCGAGCACTAGAAAATAATGTAATCAAAAATCAAGCTGAAGATTTTGCAGGATATGATTACTATCTAATCTGCATTTCAACTCACAAACCTGAAAATATGTTTGTTCCATATTTGGATGGACTTTACGAAACTGTATACCGTATCGTAAAAGAAGGAAAAGAAGGAGCATTACTTGGAATTGATAGTACCATACCACAAGATACTACAAAAAAAGTTCTCAACATCCTTAATCATAAACTACACGTAGTTCATGTACCTCATAGATATTATCGATACGACAAAGACGAACATGGTGTAAATCAAAAGCGAGTAATTGGTGCATGCGAGCAATGCTGCTTTGATGCAGGTAGGAAATTTTACGGTCAAATCTTGCAGGTGCCATTACATCCAGTAACTGTGCCTGATGTTGCTGAATTAACCAAGATAGTAGAAAACTCCTACAGATACGTCCAGATTGCATATGCAGAAGAAATGAAGATTCTGTGTGATAATCTAGGCGTAGATTATGACGAACTCCGAGAAGCAATCAACACAAAATGGAATATTGACATGCTCCAGGCAATTGATGGTATTGGAGGTCACTGTCTTCCCAAAGACAGTCAAATGGTCTTAGATCTGTCTAAGAAATTCGTATCAAATAGCATCATAGAGGCATCAAAGAAAGTAGATTCCAACTATAGGATGCATCTGCAGAAATCCAGGGTAGCAAACCAGAATCCAAAAGTTGCTTCGGTGACATAATAATGAAACTAGTCCACGTTGGGGTAATTTCTACTGGTCTTGTTATTGTTACAGGAATTGGACTAGTACTTCCTGCGTTAATTATTCCACATATTCCTGAAAACCAACCTGTTTTCCTTTCTTTTGAAATTAACAATTCATACAATTTACCTAGTTGGTGCAATGAACTAACAAAAGTTATAGATCACCATAACGTTCAAGCAACTATTTTCATTAGTGGAAAACTAGCTGAACAATATCCTGAATGTGTAGCTGACTTCAGTAATAATGTAGAATTTGGTAGCATGACTTACAATTATGTTGTCTTGCCAGGTTCTGATTATCTTTTACAACTCGATGAAGTTCGTCAAGGAAAACAAGCAATTGACAAAATAGGTAATATTGATTCAAAAGCTTTCAAGTCTCCTTATTCTGAAACTGATCAAAATATTTACTCATTGCTTACACGCTCTGGAATAGTAGCTGATTTTTCATATGTTGATCATTATAACATCTTTGAGGATGGTCAGTTTGTACGCTATGATCAAGTTCTATTGAATGATCCTGAAGATTTTGAAGAGACACCAACTCAACAACTTGTTTCATTTTCTTTTACTAACTCTCATTCCATTGAGGAAATAGATGAACGAATACGAGAACTAAAATCATATCATGTTGATTTTCTGAGTGCATCAGAACTCATTGAGAATCCCATAACAGGAGGATCTCGAAATTGACGATGCAGATTCAACTACACGACAAATCCGAACAAAAAATCAATCATACTGGGCGAATTAGTGTCAGTCGACTTGGATGGGTAATCCGTTCTTTGGTTGTAGCCGGTCTCATTGGCGTAATAATTTACAATCTTACTCAGGGAATTTTTCTTGCCGATCCACTAGTTGCGTATTCTACCATAATGCCTATTCATGCATTGTTGGTAGTTATGATCGGGTGGTTTTTTTACAAAAATCCT
>JAWVZS010000215.1:0-2177 GCA_033722055.1 Nitrosopumilaceae archaeon | reverse complement strand
AGGATGAATATTCTATTTTTGTTAATAAAGAAAGTTCTTTAGTTGTTTTTACAGGTAATAACCAACCACAGGAACCAAAAACTGTTTTTGAATTAACTGACAAAGTAGTTTCTTGTATTCAAGAAATTGGAAACATCAAATTAGTAGTTTCGTCAGGAGGATATTTACCGCAAGAAGGAGAAGGTGGTAATAACGTATACGGAATTGTTACAGATGAAAAACTAAAGACACAGCTAGAACAAAATGATGTTAAAATTTTGGGAAATGAAGTCAATAGTATAACATGGTTCAATGGATTAGTTTTAGGAAAGGCAAAAAGTTTGAAAATTGATGGAATAGGATTGTTTGGAGAGATACTAGACACTGATACTCCTCAATTTCAAGCAGCAAGAAACGTAATAAAAAAAATTGAGGAATTGACAGGAATCAAAATCGATACTAAGGAATTAGAAGAAAAAATACCCAAAGAACCTAAACGTAAAGAACCCAGAAGGCCAGGCATAGGATAAAACTAAATTTTTTATACAAATTTTGTAAGGAAAATCATCCATTTCAGATTGAATGATTCCCAAAGAATCTACTTTGTGTACTATGGATGAAGGGGGATAGTTGGGTTTTCCCCTTTCAATTTAATCTTATTTTATGGGACTGCCTAGTGGAACGTCTTCGTCGACTGTAAGCCAAAATGGTTTGTCATCTACATCTGCAGCCAAAAGCATTGCATTAGATTCTACACCGGCCATTTTTTTAGGTTCCAAGTTTACAATCACAATTACTTTTCGTCCAACGATATCATCAGGATCATAATACTGTGCACCGCCAATAATCACAGTTCTTTGCTCAGTTCCAATGTCTATAGTACCTTTAATGATTTTAGATTTTCCAGGAATTGGTTCAGTTGATATTACTTTAGCTACACGAATATCTAGTTTAGCAAAATCATCATATGAAATAGTAGACATAAAAAATCCTCAAGTTATTGGGCTTAAAATGAATTACTATAAGAGATCTTTTTTCTTAATACCACTGGTTTCTATTTCATACTTCAAAGCAGCAGGTAATTCAGAATATTTTTTGTTAACCAAGATTATAATTTGATCATCTGGCACATTGACTTTCCGAAGTAGTTTTCCTCTTTGGTGAGCAAAGGCATTTTTCCAAAAGCCTGCACCATCAAAAGTTCCTATTTTTGGCATGTATTTTGAGGGTTTCATTTTTTTAGTATTAAAGTGACTGTGACGGAAGAATGGCAAATGCCATTAGAACTGGAGTTACTGTTCTGGATTTTAGGCATGTTGCCCATCACAGTCTAACTTTGGAAAGCGTTGCAATCTAATATATTTAATGCGGAAAAGTCCTCATACGGCATGGCAAAAATAGAGGCAAGTGCAGATATTAACGCACCAGTTGAAAAGGTATGGGATATTGTTTCAGATTTAGACAACGAACCCAAGTTCTGGAAAGGAACTAAAGAAGTAAGAAATATTTCAAAAGAAGGCAATTTTATCAAAAGAGAAGTAACTATTGCATTTAGAGATCAAAAATGCCTTCAAGAGGTAACGTTACAATCTAAACAAAAGATAGAAGTAAAATTTACTGAGGGCATTATCGATGGAACAAAGGTAATTAATCTAACATCAGAGAATAGCAAAACACGGTTAGATGTAGTATGGGATATCAAATTATCAGGAATGATGGGGATGTTTACAGGAATGATAAAGAAGCATATCAAAAATGGTACTGAACAGGCTCTTCAAAACATAAAAAAAGAAATCGAGAGCTAACACATGGAAATAATAATTGAAGTTTTCAATTACGTCTTTATTGCCATTTTATTGGGAGTAAGCATTGCATGGTTAATTCTAATAAAATCCATGAAAGACTCATTCAGATTAACCCCTTTTTTAGAGGATTTTGATGAAAAACAACACAGCGCCCCAAAAGTTTCAGTTATACTTCCAGCAAGAAATGAAGAAAAATACATTGAAAAATGTTTGAAATCACTGATTGAACAAGATTACAATAACTATGAAATTATTGCAATCAATGATTCATCAGAAGACGAAACAAAAAACATCATTAAGAAATATTCAGAACAGACATCTAAAGTAATTTTTGTAGACGCAAAACCAAAACCAGATGGATGGATGGGAAAGAACTGGGCATGTATGGAAGGT
>JAWVZS010000214.1:0-2195 GCA_033722055.1 Nitrosopumilaceae archaeon | reverse complement strand
CCAAACACTGATTTTACTGAAATTGAAATTGTCACTACATTTCCAATTGATTCCAAAGAACAAAAACTTTCAATTTTCACACATCTAACAAACAGCATGCACAATTCTGAAAAAATTGAACTTAATCTAACAATAGTTAGATTTGAGTACTAGGATCAAAGTATCTGTCGTATTTTTCTCGCAATTCTTTGTCTGATAGAATCTCGTATGCCTTGTTTATTCTGCTCATCTCTTTTTCTGTTTCTGTACTCTTGCTTTTGTCTGGATGTAGCTTTTTTGCAAGTTCTCGATATCTTTTTTTGATTTCAATTGGTGTGGCTTTAGGATCTACGCCTAGAATTTTGTAATAATCTGCATATGTGCCATCTTCTAGCTCTTCTCGCAACTCTTTTTGTCTTTGTTTACTTCTAGAACCAAATTCTTCATAATCATCAGACCAATCTGAGTGGTATTTTTCATAATCTTTGTTTTTCTTTGACTCTAATTCTTCTTCATCATACTTTGTTTTTTTTCTAAATATGACGTCTCTTGCAAGATATATGAAAATTGCAATGACTCCAATAATGAATATTGAAAATAAAATAATTCTCTGCTCGTCTGTTACAACTAGCTCCATGTTTAGCTCTTGTGCAAATGCTGATTGCACAAAACTAGATAAAATTAGCAAAAAACATGCTGGAATTATTTTCATTTTGTCTAAGTTAATCTAAAGTCTTCTTTAATTGTATTTAGCGCTATGTGCGTAATTGTGTTTTCAATATGTGGAATAGAATACAAGCCTTTTACAAAGTCACTTACCTCTCCCCTGTTTTTGAATTTGGCAATAATTATGATGTCTGTTCCACCTGTAATGTCATAGACTGCGCATACATTTTCTTTTTTTGATAGTTTGTTTTCAATTTCTATTAGCTTGTCTTTTCTTCCACTTACTTCAATTACTGCAGTTAAATCATAACCTAGTCTATCGTGATTTATTCTGGCAGTATACCCTTTGATGATTTTTTCTTTTTCTAGTTTCTTTATTCTAGCTAGAACAGTTACAGTTGACATTCCAAGCTTTAATCCTAATTGTCTTGCAGAGAGCCTTGCATCTACCATGAGATTTTTTAAAATTTTTTCATCAATCTTGTCCATTTATTCATCAAACATTGAATCAAAATGCATTTAAATTTTCATGGAACAAATTATGTTTGTCAGTTATTGACCATTAGTGAATCTATATTATTGGCAAAATCTTATCAAAACTGTTGGGTAAAACAGATGATATGCTAAGTGCAGCCTATGAGTTAGTTGAAGACGGGCAATTTGATGATGCTTTGAATCTGTATAATTCTGTAATAAAATTAGAGCCCACTAATATTGCTGCACTAATTGACAAAGGCGTTACACTACACAATATGGGGCGACTAAAGTCTGCTATCAAGTGTTATGATAAATCACTGGAATTATCTCCAGGAAATGTTGATGCACTAGTAAACAAAGGGTCTGCATTGCATGGATTGGGTAAGTATTCTGATGCAATTGCATGCTATGATTTGGCATTACAGTATGACAAACGATGTGCAATGGCAATTGCATACAAGGGCCTTGCATTAGGTGAATTGGGCAAAATATCAGATGCATTGAAACATTTCAAAAAGGCACTATCTATTGACAAAGAATATGATCTTGCGCAAATAAGCAAAGAGATGGCACAAGATCTACTAAAGGCAATAAAGTCAGCAAAAACTAAAACACAGTAACATCGCCAGGTGCTGGTTCTCGCTTCATCTCTTTTTCATGAAAGTCAAAAAACTCTTTGTGAGCTGAATGGTGATGTTCTTTTAGTTTCTCGATATTTTCAAATCCTTGGTGGCACAGGTAGCACTTTGGCTTGTCTTCATCTACTAGTGGCAGAACCATAATTTCTAGTAGGACATTTCCCTACTTATCTTTTGACTCAAAGAATATAACCAGTCAGAGACGTAACTGATTATGCTCGAGCAACTCATTGGAAGCTCAAAGGCAATAGACAAGGCAATTGCAGGAGAAGAGCTTTCCTTTGATGATGGTATGGAATTGATGAATTATGATAATCTTCATACACTGGGTGCAGTAGCTGATATGACTATAAAAAAACTAGTAGGCAATACCGTTACTTTTGTTGCATCATACTAGATGAACTACACAAATCTTTGTGCAGCAAGCTGTCAGAT
>JAWVZS010000213.1:0-2204 GCA_033722055.1 Nitrosopumilaceae archaeon | reverse complement strand
GTAGCTGGAATCTTGTTGTATTTGATTAATCGTGGATCGCCACAACAAGAGCAAACATTTGATTCTAAAGACAATTTCAAATAAGAGTTTGTCATAGTATGTTTGGGTATGGCAAAGGGTTTGTTTCTATTTTTAGCGGGTGCTGTAGCAGGATTTGTAACAACACCACTAATTGCATAGATTACGGAGAACACAGAAGATCTTTGAATTCTTCTACAGGAATTACAAATTTACAGCTTCGGCAAAATAGCATCTCTCGGTTCTGTAATGATTTTACATCAGTTTCTATTTTTCCACAGTACAATGAATTTGCCTGACATTGTGGACATGAAGCAGCTAACTGAATCATTCCGGAATTGTTTACTGTATTCATATTTTGATATGGTTTTTGCAGTATATTAGATAGAAGTAGAAATTATACTAGTGGTAAAATTTGAGAAATTATATAATGATTATCAGTTTGGTGTAATTATTGTCTGAGAAAAACTGGATAGGAGGCATCTTTATTCAAAATGGCGGATATGAAATCATTCTAAAATCACTAAACCATTACAAAAAAAGACTACGAAACATTGCAAAAAGTCCTGAGCTAAAAGATTCAGGTGCAATGTTTGGCTCCATACTAGAGCAAGAAGCAATGAAGACATTTCCCAAGGTAGACAAAGCAATTGAGAATCTACAAAAATGTCTTGAGCAAAATCAGCTGGAATCATTATATGATGATTTGTCATTTTTTGAAAAATCCCTGACATGTTATGAATCAGATATTAAAAAGGCACAAAATACTGGGCACGAATATTACCTCAAACTGGTCGGAGATTTGCCTAAAACAAAAGACGACCTGCCACTAATCAAAGAGGCAAAATCAAAAATATTTCAAACAGACTAGGCGCCTTGCACATACCAGTCTAGATATGGTTTTAGTTTCTGACATAGTTTTCTTTTTTCTTGCTCAGAATCTGCATCTTGGAGTGATTTGATTTTTTCTTGCAAATATTCTTGAGTTAGATTGCTTGTCAGTTTAGTTTGGATTTGCTCTAGTATTTTTTGAATTTCGTCAGTATCGGTATTATCAAAATTCTCAAATGCATTTTTTGCTAGATCTTTGAGTGACATTATACTATTCCGTTATTGTGTGATTTTTATTCGTTTAGTCAGAATCAAAATCTAAAAATACTTGAATCCAAGACATATTTTCAAATGGCAGACGGAAAAGGATGTGACCAATGCTCATCATCTCACGATGGTAACTTTTACAACTTTTGCAAATGTACATGTCATGACAAAGATGCCAGACTAGTTAATTTTCCATAGACTAGGTTTTTTCAATTAAATATTCATCATCCCAAGTTAGTCGGAATTTTCCAGTAACTCGGAAACACTTTACCACAGCGCCTTGCTTGAATTTTAGCTTGTAGAGTTTTTGATTCACATCTGGTATTTCAAGTGTTACACCGTCTTTTTTTGATTCAAATTCAGGAGGATTGTTTTTTACTTGTTTCCAGTCTTCTGGTTCAAAGTCAAGATACTGTGATGTGTATACCAATCCCATAGGTGAAATGGTTGGTTTATCCTATAAAAATGAGATTTTTGATACTTGCAAACCTTAATCAGTAAACTCAGATGAGATACTGCATGGAAATTCTAAGTGAAAAGGTACAACTATGGATAGATAGTGCTAGATTTGTAAAACCAAAGCCTGCAGTTTATGTTTTGTATGATAGAAAATTCAATGTATTGTATATTGGGCATGCCCAAAACTTGCAAGACCAGTTCACAAAAGATCTGGATTCAAAATTTGAAGGAGACGAATGCAAGCAGAAATGTCACTCTTACCAGAAACTATTCATAGAAAACCCCGAACAAAAACAAAAAGACTTGCTAGAGCAATACAAGGCAGAACACGGTAGTATTCCGCCATGCAATGAGTCATAGATACTCTTAAGTTTGCAAATTCAAAAATATCATACAATGAACTATGAGGAATTTGTTAATGATTCCATAGAATTTTTTGAGAATGCAAAAAAGACACATCAAAGCAAGCTAGACGATATTTCAAAACACAGAGCAGTCATACAATTACAAAAAGAAATTGATGCCTTTGATTGTTTTATTGGATATTGGAGACAGGAAAAAAATCGAATCGATATGGATAAAAAATATTGTTAGACTGTTTGCTTTACTGGTAGATTGAATCGCTTGCC
>JAWVZS010000212.1:0-2213 GCA_033722055.1 Nitrosopumilaceae archaeon | reverse complement strand
CAGACAGATCCTACTATTCTTATTACTCTTGCAAATCGTGCGCAAACTCAAATTGAACGACAACTTTCAGATTCTTCCCCAGAACAAATAATTGAACTCTATCAAACTGGAGTTAATGAAGTAAATGCACTAAAAGAAGCTCTAAAAGAAGATGATATTGAGACTGCCAAAAAACATTTCTTGTCTGCAATGAGAATATTTGCACAAATTTCTCATCTTCTAAATGAACAACCAACCACTCAGGCAGAATCTACACAGATTCGCGTTGCACCACAGCATGACTATTCAAGTGATCTAGAAAGAATCCACAAATACGTTACCAGTCTTAAAGCACTTGCAAAAAAATACAATGCACCAATTGACTTTTCTGAAATTGACAGGCTATTTGATACTGCCCAAACTCAAGCAAGATCTGGTAACGCCGAAATAGTACAAACAATAAACCAAATCAAACATCTAGTACTTGAAATCAACGAGCAGATACGTGATCATGCAGCAAAACAACAACAAGAAAGAGCAAAAAGATATGCTCAACAATATCTTGAACAACTAGACAGATTAATTGAAAACGCAAAATCTCAAGGAATATCAGATGATATTATCAATAAACTAGAAAACCTAAGAGAAAGACTATCTACTGCCACTGATCCGCATGATATTGTAGAAAAAATCAAGGAAATAATCTCAATAAAGAAACAGTTCGAGTTAACCAAAAATGACCGACTAGAATCTAGAGTAATTCAGATTGAAAAGATGATAAATAGACTATCGCAAATTGATGGAATAAATCAAGAAAGCCTTGATTCAATAAAAGAACAACTTGCATTGGCAAAAGGATATCTCCGAGAAGGTGAATTTGATAAAGCAAATGACATTCTAAGAGAACTAAACACTCAACTTCGTTCCATTACAAGCAGTCTTTAGTCTATCATAAACTTCATATACATTTTCAAAAAGACAACGTTTGTGGCTTCTAAAGCAATAACAGTTGGGGTTGGAATTCCAATGATTGTTGTTGGCGCATTAATGGCATGGCTTTGGGCCCCATATGAAGGAGAAATGCAAAATACTGTAGAATTTGTTGGCAGCTTGATTGGTATATTGGGCGTGGTGTTTTTCATTTCAGGACTGTTTTATGCAAAACAACCAGTCATGCATTGATCTGATTGAATAAATAATGAAAAACTAACAGTAATTACATGAAAGTAAGAATTTTTGAAATTTTTACATCAGTTGAAGGTGAAGGAATACTCTATGGAACAAAAACACTGTTTGTAAGACTTGCAGGTTGCCCATTTACCTGCTTTTATTGCGATACTGTAGAGTCGCTCCCAATGGATTCTGGAAAAGAATATTCAATTGATGAGGCCTGTAAACTGATTGATTCAAACCTGAAAAATAATACTTTCAAAGTAAACTTTACTGGAGGCGATCCTCTTGTCCAATATCAGGCAGTAGCCGAGCTTGCAAAATACATTCAATCAAAAAACATACCAACATATCTAGAATCTTCTTGTTTTGATTCTGAAAAATTCAACCACGTTTTACCGTATATTGATTTTGTAAAAATTGAATTCAAAACACAAGATTCTGAATTTGTTGATTCCAAACACTATGATAAATTAATCGATAATGCATTACAATGTCTAGCAAATTCAGTTTCTTTTAAAAAGACTACATACATCAAAATTGTAGTTAGTAACAAAACCACTATACAATCAATAAAGAAACTAACAGAACAAATCTTTCAAACAATATCTGGGGATAATATATCTGGATTTATTATTCAGCCAACCCATGGAATTGCTGAACCATCACTGGACCATCTGATGGGACTTTATGATATTGTGTATCCATACTATGACAAAGTTCGTGTTATTCCACAACTGCACAAAATTATTGGAGCCCCTTAAGTTTGGTAGCCACAAAAAACAGAGTAGGTTCAAATACTAGCAATTTTCTGTAAAAATATCTGATGGACAAAGAACGAGTAAGAAAACTGGTCCGTGAATTAATCATTGAGATTGGTGAGGATCCAACCAGGGAAGGATTGCGTACAACTCCTGAAAGAATAGCAGAAATGTATCAGGAAATCTTTTCAGGATATGATTCTGATTCAGAATTGGCAGTTCAGTTCCTAGAAGACTCTGATGTAGTAATAGCCAAGGATATTCAGTTTTATTCAATGTGTGAACATCATATGCTTCCTTTCT
>JAWVZS010000211.1:0-2228 GCA_033722055.1 Nitrosopumilaceae archaeon | reverse complement strand
TTTGTATTTACTGATGAAATAGATCAAACTAAAATGATAAACACGGTTTCAATTTATGATTTAACAACAAGCGATGTTTCTTCTTGCATCTATGAAGAATATTTATCAACATTATTAGAAAATGATTACCCAGTGGCTCCAATTGATAGATCATTGCAAAAAGATTGTTTTGCGACAATGGTCAACCAAGGACAAGATAATGAAAAAACATCAATTACATGTAAAAATTCAAAGTATATCATAATATCTACAAGTGAGCAGTCTGGTCAGGTCTTTCATCAGGGACAACAGCTTACAACCTCGATTGCAGCCAATGGATTTGCAAGTTTAATTTATGAAAACATTGAGAATTCAAAACCCAAAATTATTCCAAAATGGATAAAAAATAATGCTGGTTGGTGGGCAAATGATGAAATCTCTGATCAAACGTTTGTCAATGCAATTCAATTTCTAATAAATGAGAGAATAATTGAACTACCAAATACACCTGAAATTCCTCAAGATGTACAATCAACTGATATTCCAAAATGGATAAAAAATAATGCTGGTTGGTGGGCAAATGACCAGATTTCTGATAGTGATTTTATCAAAGGAATTGAATATCTTGTACAACAAGGAATAATTCAAGTGTAAGATGCATTGCACTGCAAACCTGAATTTTAACTAGAAATCATACAACTATTCATACATGGATACTGTAAATGTAAAATTTGATTGGAATAATCCATCAATAAAGGAAAACAAAGGCCATACGCAAAGTGAATGGGGCAAATTTCGTAGACCATACTATCTAGTCTCATACAAAACAGCATGGGAATAAAATACGATTTGAGTTGAAATTAAATAAGTTAGATTTTCATTAATTTCGATGAAAATTGTATTTGTATTTTTTTTATTATTAATACCAAGTATAGCATTTGCAGATAATCATGTTTCTACTGAAATATCAAACCCTGTAAACACACTACAGTTAGGAAAACAGATAATGATTACTGCAGATGTATCAAACTCTCAAAACATACAACAACATTTTGCTTATTTAACTCAGATAAAAAATGAAGATGGCGTAGTTATTTCATTATCGTGGCTGACTGGCTCGTTATCTCCTAACCAATCATTATCACCTGCTCAATCTTGGATACCGCCTGATACTGGAATATTTGAAATCGAAGTATTTGTCTGGGAAAGTATTGATAATCCTGAAGCGCTTTCGCCACCACTCAAAATGACCATACAAGTAGTAGATAATTCTACTTAGAACAAAAATGGATCTAGTTTTTTCAGACATTCACGCAGACATTTCTGCCCTTGATAAAATTCTCAAAGTAACTAGTCTACCAAATTTTAAAAAAGAATATGGTAGTTTTTCTAGAATTCTAAATTTAGGTGATTTACTAGAACGAGGTATTCATCCAAAACAAGTCTTAGACAAGATGAACAATATGTCTGAGAATTATCCGGTAGAATCAGTTATTGGCAATCACGATGAGGCATTTCTTTACAATAGACAAGTCAGTGGAAGTTCTCTTGAAAGTATAGCCACTCATAGAATGTTAAACGATGAGGATCTAATCTTTTTTAAAAAAAACAAAGACGGCACATTTGGAGATCAAGAATTTTTTGATAAAAAATCAGATATAATCTGTGTTCATGGAGGACCACTTGATCCTCAAAAAATCACACCAAATAACGCAGGACCCGAATCTTGGATGTATCAAAAAAGTTGGCAGCGACTGTCAGAAAATGAGGAGTTTTTTAGCTATGCTGGATACCATTACACTGCAGAATCTGCCTTTCAAGAAGCTCAAAACAAAACAAAAAATCCAATTATTTTGTGTGGTCATCAACACGAAGAAGCAGTACTGGAAAAAACTAACAATACGATTTCAGACCTTTTATTAAAATCAGAACCAAAATTAGAAAAATTTGATGATTTCAGTTTGGAAAAAAAGGAATTTCAAATTAAAGATGATACAAGTTATCTGGTAAGAGTTGGTCTAGGGGGACCAGAGGGATATTACGGCACAGGAGATGCAAAACCCCATTTTGGACTGATTGATTATGATCAAAACAAGATACTGCTTTTTACTATAAATTAAAGCAGATTAATTCAGGCAATCTAAAAAAATTGCATAGTTTTGCATAGTTAGAATAAAAAATTGGCTTACGCACAGGCGTAAGTGGAAACTTTTGAATCAAGTTCTTCCTCATCAGTAATTAGCCAGCTT
>JAWVZS010000210.1:0-2235 GCA_033722055.1 Nitrosopumilaceae archaeon | reverse complement strand
TTGCTTTGGCTGCACCATGCTTTCCTGGTTTTGATGTATCATATTCCACTATTCTACATGGTTCTCCAGTTGCTTGATCACCTACTGGAAGTAAAATGTAAGATCCAATTTTCAATGAACCTAAATCGACAGGTTTACTCACGAAGTTTCAGTCTTTGAGCGGGCTATTTATCTTTTTTATTTTAGTTTTTCAAGCAATGAAAGTCCCATTAGATTGGTCATTGTAAGACCTCGTCTACTTACATCACGTCTTGTTTTTTCACAGTATTTCTTAACACTTTGATGGCTTTTTTCACTAGACACTTCTAAACATACCATACTATCACTATAAGGAAATGTGAATTTTGGTGCATATTTGGAAATTATTTCGAGTCTGCCCAGTCCAGCTACGGATACCTTATCTTTTTTTCCAACAATGTTTGCAATATCATTATAATCATCACCGGAGTCATTATACTCTAAATAATAAAATGTGATAAAATTCATTTCTCCATCAGCTTCTTTTTGGAATAATTCTTCGGAAATAGTGATTAAAAATGACGTTTTGTCTAGGTTTTGTTGTTTTATTTCAGAAGATATTCTGCTACTATCTTTGAATTTTGCTATAATATAGTGATTAGTAGAATCAGAAAAGTAGAGTTTGCCTTCAGAAGAAAAAGTGGCAGTTGCAAAATACAGATCAGTAATATTTTTTGATTTCATCCATGCATCTTTTAATGCAATAGATTCATGATTATGCAGATATGGTACGCATACATAACCAGGATAAGCTAACTTTAGTTCTGACACTAAATGCCATAAACTCAATGTATCTTATTTAATACTTCGTTACCGGTGGGATCTATCTTCGATAGTTATTTAATACTAGAGTGTGTCGAGATTTTTGTCCCAAGCTAGCTCAGCCTGGTAGAGCTTCCGGCTGTAGTTGTCGGCTTATGGCTGACCGAATAACAGCATATCAGGCATACAGAAACCGGGTTGTCGAAGGTTCAATTCCTTCGCTTGGGACCACATCCAAAACTTCAAAAATATCAATTGTGGCTACAGTTCATGAGTGACGATACTTGGTCAAATTTAGACAAAGTAGATCAGAAAATTATTGAAATATTAAATCAGAATGCAAGAACTCCATCAAAAGAGATTGCAGATGAATTAAAAAAATCAGGGCATGATGTTTCAGATAGAACAATCCGAAAGAGAATAGAAAGATTAGAAAAAAGCGGAATTATCAAAGGATACAAAGCAGTATTAACAGATGTTGCAGACTCAAATGAATATGAAGCAGTGTTCATGAAATTAAAACCTGCAAAAACATTAGAATCAGTAAAAGAATCAATCAAAGAATTTGTAACCAATATGGAAAACTATCTTTTGATTGCAAATATGGAAGGAGAATGGAACATATTGGTTATAGTAAAAATAGAATCCCCACTAGATAAATCATCACAGAAAATTGTTGAAAAATTTTCAGATAGCTTAACAGATTATAGAATTAATTCTATCGATATAAAGAATGCAAATCTGCTTAATGTATCATTGTTATTACTGTAATCGGTACTCTTCTTCTGCAACATCTATTGCATTTTTAACTTCATCAAGTGTAAATGGTTTTTGAATAAATCCAGAAACTCCTGAGCTAATAGTTTTGTTTACTCGTTTGGTAGTTTTTTCATCTGCAGTTATAACTATGATTTGAATGTTAGTTTTTTGAATTAACAGTTTTGAAGCAACTTTATCTCCATCGATATCAGGCAAACCCATATCAAGTAAAATTATAGGTAATGTTTTACTTGAAAGTAAATCCTTGCATCCTTTTAATGCAGATTTTCCATTTTCAAAAATATGTATTTCAGTAAATCCTAATTTTTCAACATAAGTTTTTAGTTTTAAGGTAACAGCTTTACTATCATCAATTATTACAATAGGGCGCATAAATGAAATTATTTGTGACTTTGTTCTTTTTGCTTTTTCATATGCATCTTTTGCAGCATCGAAGTTACCTATTTTCAAAAAACACTTGGATGCACACAATAATGCACCTTTTGTATTGGTATAAGTTTTAGATTCACCATATTTCAAAAATAACGTTCCAGCAGATTCAATCTCATCTTTTGATTCTTTTCCTTGGCGTTTTTTACATTCAGCTGCTAACATGAAAAGCAATGCAGATTTTAATGAATCAAATTTTTTGATATCTTCTGCTAGATTCAAAAATTGATTGTGCGTGATGTATTG
>JAWVZS010000209.1:0-2235 GCA_033722055.1 Nitrosopumilaceae archaeon | reverse complement strand
GAAAAAATATTACGAGTAACTGCAATTGCAATTATTGATGAATTGGCAGGCACAGCCGAATTAGAAATGAAAAAAAATTCCAACACGCCCATAGTAATCATTCGAGACTATGATTACGATGTTTCAGATGGTTCAATTTCAGAAATAATCCGACCTGAAAAAGATGATTTATTCCGATAATTACCTGATGATTAAGATACGAATATAATCTAAGTATGGTGGTTTTATTTTAAATTGACAATAAAAACAGAATTACACTGCCACAACTCTTTTTCAAACTTTCACGTAGGTGAAGAAGAAACACCATACGATTGTAACATTTCAGTTAGAGATCAATTAGAACGATCTTATCAACTTGGCTTAGATTCTATTTTTGTTACAAATCATAATACTCTGGATGGATACCATCAATTATTAGAATACAAAAACAGCCATGAAAAATTCAAACAAATTCAAGTCTATCCTGCTGAAGAGGTTACTATAGACACAGGGGCACATGTTTTGTGTTATGGGATTCATAATGAAATACCCGCAGGCATAACGCTAGATGAATTAATAGATCAAGTAACTAGTCAGGGAGGTGTTTCATCTGCACCTCATCCGTTTAGTCTATTAGATGCATTACGTGATGATGCAAAAAAATGTGATATGGTTGAAGTTTTCAATAGTAATAATATCGATATTTTATCTAATGCAAAAGCTGCTGATTTTGCCATTCAAAATAACATGACCCAAGTATCTGGAAGTGATTCTCATGTTTTATCAACTCTTGGTAGATGTGTAAACGTAATTGATTCTGAAAACAATCTTGATGATATTTTGCACTCTTTAAAACATGGAAAAGTATCAATTTCAAGGACTGGGTATGCATTACAAAATGAAACCATGGAGCATCTAAAGTATAAAATTAATAATTCCAAAGAATATCTTTCTGAATACATAAAAGAAAATTATCCTAATTCGGAATGGTTACTGAAATTATTATTGAAAATTTATGATTTGAATCAAAATAGCTACCTGTGGTCTATATTTTACAAGTTGGGAGTATATTTGATGAAGCGAATATCACAAAAAATAAACTTTCAAAATGAAAACCCTGACTTTATGAAAAATAGGAATCTTGGAACCATGTTTAAAATGGCATTATGAATATTTTTTGTGATAAAATAGATTTACATCTTTCCTAATAGTATTGGTTCAGAAACATATCCTGGGCTATCTGCAACATAGAAATTCATTCCTGATTCTAAATTAGAAGGAATTTCAAAACCTATATTTTTTACAACGGTAAAACCAGGTGGGATTCTTATACTAAAGATGTTTTCTGTATCTTTTTTTGCATTAAAACTCTGTGGTTTGTATATTCTATCTTCTGAATCTTTAATGAACCAATTTTTTCCATAAACTACTATTTCTTCTTTAGTTAGATTTTCAATTTCAACTTTGATAATTAAATAAATTCCTCCTTCTAGAGGCATTTCTCCATTAACTCCGAAATCTGTTCTCTTTGTATCTAAAAGTACGTACTTTAATTCATCAGTAAAAAGAGTCTTTGGTACTACAACCGATTCTTTTTCTTCTTTGATAACTTCTGTTTTTGATACTGACGGCAATAACTCGATTTCCATTAATGTGAGGGCATACATGGAATAATAGGTACTTACTCCTCCAACAATTACTCCTATGATGATTCCTGCGATTAGCGTTTTTTTATTCAATTACTTGCTTTGATTAGCTTGTGCTTGAAAAAGGTTTCAAAATAACAAGAAGTTAAAATATGCCAAATATCCAATTAGGCCACCTACCTTGGATGCCAAAAATACAAAAGATGAATTAGAATCTGACAGTATTGGTTCTAAACCTACTAAATCAGAAAAAAACGATAATCCCTATTTGAAAATAAAACAACGGGCTAGTGACTCTACTAAGACTTCGCTAAATGCAGCACTATCTGCTTCAAAAAACCTTAATGATAATTTAAGAACTAATTTTGAAAAAGCAAAAGAAAGTCCCTCCTATAAGGAAATACAAGACAAACTTTCTAATCTTGAAAAAACACTAAAAACTACACAAAGTGGTATTAGGAAAAATAGTCCAAAAGTATTTTCAAAAATAAAAGGTGGTTTTCTGGGTGGTTTTGAACAAATTGTGGGTAGAGTTCGAATAGGGACTCAGTATGGAAAAAGTAGTATTGATTTGTTAAGTGATTTAGCTAAACTAAAAGAGTTAGGAATT
>JAWVZS010000208.1:0-2260 GCA_033722055.1 Nitrosopumilaceae archaeon | reverse complement strand
TTTAGAACCACTTGCAAAAACTGTGAAAAATATTGACACGAGATTAGAAGTACGCCCAATAGACTTAAGACGTAATGTACTCCAACACGTTTTCAATGCACGCAGTAATGTTCTAAAAACAATTAGAGATTACTTTTCAGACAATAGTTTTGTAGAAATTAATACGCCAAAAATGATTGCCACTGCTACTGAAGGAGGTGCAGCACTGTTTCCAATATTTTATTATAATAAAGAAGCATTTCTTGCGCAAAGCCCACAATTGTATAAAGAACAGCTTACAATGAGTTTTGAAAAAGTTTTTGAAATTGCCCCTATTTTTAGAGCTGAGCCTTCCAGGACCAACAGACATCTAGCTGAGGCAATATCTATTGATTTTGAAGAAGCATTTGTAGATTATAATGATATTATGAATAGAATTGAAAACATAATAAAATCTGTAATTACTACAATTAAGACTTATTCAGAATCTGTAGATGAGGTTGACTTTTCGATTCCCGATGTTCCTGACTCTATACCACAGTACACTTATGATGACTTGGTTAAAAAAATGCAAGATGCAGGAGCAAAAACTGAATGGGGCGATGATCTTTATCCGTCAAATCTTAAAAAAATTGGTTTGGAGGGATTTTATTTTATCAAAGATTGGCCATTAGGCCCAAAACCATTTTACGTTAAAGCAAGTAAAGATAATCCAAAAATTTCTGAATCTTTTGATTTGATGTTTAGTGATTTAGAATTATCTTCTGGAAGCACACGTATAGAAAAACGAGACGAATTGGAAGAAAGAATGAAGAATAAAGGAATGAAAACGGATGCATTTGAGTATCATTTAGGAGCATTTGATTATGGCGTACCGCCTCATGCAGGTTGTGGAATTGGTTTGGAACGATTAATGATGGCACTAACAGGCACGGAAAACATACGAGATGTAACATTTTATCCTAGAGATGTTGATAGGTTAACACCGTAGGTGATAATATGGTTACAGAAGAAGAGATAGAACAAGTAACAAAATTAATGAAAATAGATGTACATGATCATAAAGAATATGTGGATAAAGTACATGCAATGATAGATTATTTTGATATATTGGACAAAGCCGGAGCTGATGAAGAAGAAATTATTTCCCAAGAACTATCTATTCCAGAATTACGTAATGATGAACATATTCCACATGATGAAAAATTAATTGAAAAACTAAAAAATTACAAAGGCCAATATGTTAGAGCCCCGAAGATGGTATAATTGAACCTCAACATCTCTGCATTAGAATATGTTCAACAAGTAAAAAATGGCGATATTACTGTAGAAGATTTTATTTCAAAAACGCTTGAAAGAATTTCCAAAGTTGATGAAAAACTACATGCGTTTTTAGATGTAAATTCTGAGGCTCAAGATAATGCAAGAGAAATAGACAAGAAAATAAAAACTGGCGAAAAAACTGGCAAATGTTTTGGCATGCCCATATCAATTAAAGATAATATCTGTATCAAAAATTCAAAGACTACTTGTGGTTCTAAAATGCTTGAGGATTTTGTGTCACCATATGATGCAACTGTTATTAAAAAACTCAAAGAACAGGATGCTATTTTTATCGGAAAAACAAATCTTGATGAATTTGCAATGGGAATAACTTCTGAATTTAGTGCATTTGGGCCTAGTCGAAATCCTTGGAATGCTGAATATGTTCCTGGTGGTTCCTCCGGTGGTAGTGCTGTATCTGTGAGTGCTCTGGAATGTGTAGCATCATTAGGTTCAGATACTGGGGGTTCGGTAAGAAACCCTGCGAGTTTTTGTTCTACAGTAGGATACAAACCAACATACGGTCTCATAAGCAGATATGGACTAATTTCTTATGCCAATAGCATTGAACAGATTGGACCTATTACCCGAACTGTTAAAGATTTGGCCTTTATGCTGAATTTGATTACTGGGATTGATCCACATGATAATACTACAATACACAATCCTGAAGATGATTATCTGTCTGAAATAGATAATGGGATTAAAGGGAAAAAAATTGGCATTATAAAAGAAATGATGGGTGAAGGTATTGACAGTACGGTTAGATCAGCTACCGAAGATGCTGCATCAAAATTAGAGAGTCTTGGTGCAGAATGTCAAGAGATTTCCTTGGATATGGTAAAATATTCTGTGGCTGCATATTATACCATTACAGCTACAGAAGCCGGTAGTAATCTTGCACGTTATGACAATATACGGTATGGGTATGACTTTTCTCTTGAAGGCTATGAATTTA
>JAWVZS010000207.1:0-2261 GCA_033722055.1 Nitrosopumilaceae archaeon | reverse complement strand
CATATTCTTGGATTTGGTACTTCTTTTTCAAACCAATCAATTAAAAATATAGATGGAAAAACAATAGCAAAAACCAGAATAACAATAATTACTAATTTTTTGTTAGATGATTCATTTTTCATGTATGTTATGATTTGTCATATATTCCAGTAAAAAAAATTATTTGGTTTTAGAAACCAAACTTAGATTATAACATTAGAAACATGCCTAAAAAGAAGGTCTAAGAAGAGTAAGGATTACAAGGTTTATAACTAAAAATCTACCACTTTTCACAAATTGGGGCTAGTAAAGTCAATGGCAAAAGAAATGATGCGAGAAATAGGAAATAAATCCAGAGAGTTCTACGAATTTGTTTTACCTCCAGTGGATATGCAACTAGATGATGACAAACTAAAGTTGTATATTGATTTACCAGGATTTAACAAAAAAGATGTCAAACTGACACTGCATGGGAATATTTTATCAATTCAAGCTTGTAAAGAAAATATTGATAAAAAACACGATATGATTTGTAATCAGAGACCAAACGTAATTGATAAAAAATTAAGATTACCAATTAAAATAAAAGAAGGCGAAGAGTCTGTTAGTTCTGCAAAATTTTCAGATGGCGTACTAACAGTAATTATTCCAATTGAAAAAAGTGGAAAAGATATTACCATAGAATAGTTAATTTTTTCTAAATAAAGCAAATATTCCCATTATTATTAGAGAGCCAATCATACCAACAGTACCTATGTTAGAATTAGAGGAATAAACAACGGCAGATCCAATAAAAATTGCTGCAGATAATATACTACCAGAAAGCAGTACATTTGATTTAGGTTTTGAATTTGATAGTTGGATTGAACGATTGTCATCAATGAATTTTTTTAATTCAGGTGCAATAGTGATTGTCGCATCAAGAGATTTTGCAAATCGTTGAAATGAATATTTTAATTCTTCAATATAAGCATCTTTAATTAAATTCTCTTCTTCTAGTATTTCTTTGAGTACTTTAACGAATTTGAAATTTACATGATGAGTTTTGTAAATACCTTCTATTATCGATGCCATTCTCATGTACAATGCCAAATTTTTTGGTAAAACAAATGGAAATTTGCTCATTGTTTTATTGGCAAGTTCCATCAAACTCTTAACTTCCATTTCATCGGGTTTCTTTCCATGCATTGCCTTTACTGTTAACTCAATTCCTTTTTCAATTACAGTTCTATTATAGTTAGGAGAGAGCATTCCCAAATCATCCATAGCGTTAACTGTTCTTGGAGGATCTTTTTCAACCAAAGCAAGATAAAGACGGATTAGTCTCAATCTAGTTTCATCATCTATCTTACCTACCATTCCATAGTCATATAGAATCAATCTCCCATCATCAGTTACCGAGATATTTCCAGGATGAGGATCAGCATGAAATATGGAATACCTAAGTAACATTGTAAAGAAAACTTTGTGCACATCAATGACTAGTTTCTGCCTATCAATTCCCACCCTATCTAATTCCTCTATGTTGGTCACTTTGATGCCTGGAACATACTCCATTGTGAGTACATTCTTTGAAGAATAGTCATCATATACTGACGGAACAACTATTCCTTTTCTTTCCATATTTTGTTTAATCTTTTTTAGATTTGAAGACTCTATTGAATAATCCATTTCTTCATGGATTGTTTCAATGAATTGAGAAAGCATTGCTGTGGCAGAAAACCTTAGATTTGGATCTACAAATCGTAGAGCTAATGGTAGAATTTTTTTTAATACTTCTAGATCCTCTGCAACTATTTTTTCTATTCCGGGTCTTTTTACTTTAACGACAATTTCTTGTCCTGATAATTTGCCTCGATATACTTGTCCAAGCGATGCTCCAGACACAGGATGAGGATCAATCCCATCAAATTTTTTATCTATTGGACCTAAATCATTTTCTATTATTGGTTTTACTTTTTCAAATGGAGCTGCAGGTACATTGTCTTGAAGCTTAGCAAGTTCTTCCATGTATGGTTGTGGAAGTATATCAGCTCTTGATGACAGCCATTGTCCAAGTTTTATGTAGACTGGTCCAAGAGATATGAAAGTATTCAAAACTCTTCTTGCATTTTTTCGATATATTTCTTCATCAATGTTTTTACCTTCTTGTTGTACCCATTTTCGTCTATCTTTTCGAAGCGCAATAATTGATGGTAAAAGTTTGAGTAAAACTTGTATGGTTCTAAAAGCAGGCATTACTACAAAACCTCTTTGAATTTTTTAGCCGTTCTAAAACCAAT
>JAWVZS010000206.1:0-2270 GCA_033722055.1 Nitrosopumilaceae archaeon | reverse complement strand
CTGCAAAAATTCTCAAACGTATGAGTTCAATTGCGTTAGGGATGTTTGATGATATACTAGATGGCTTGATTTCTGAGGACAAAACCAACCTTCAAACATTATCAAACAGAGATGTAGAAGTTAATAGGCAATACTTTCTTTTGGTTCGTTTAATTCGAAGTACATTAGTAGATGCTAGACTTTCTAATATCTATAATTTAGAAAATATAGATGTACTTGATTATAGAATTGCCGCCAATCTATTGGAAAATGCTGGAGATGTAATTGTTGAATTAGCTGATTCAATTTCTGATACTGACGTTTCAAAAGACCAATTAAAAAAAATTCATGATACTGTTAAAAATATAGAAGAATTTGCTGAAAAATCAATTGATGCTTTTATTACACATGATAGAAGGCTAGCCATTGAAGCAATCAATTTGTACAGATTATATCAAAAAAAGCTTTCAAAGTTAAAAATGAGCTTAGATAATCAAGATCAAATCCCAATAAATTATTTTGATCTGGTGTACATGTTTGAAAGAATTGGAACTGCATGGGCAGATGTAGCAGATTTGGTGAAACCAATCTACAATGAATGATTAATACAATTTTTTTCTGTATGCATAAGATAATGCTGCACAAATAGTCTTTGAATCTTGAATCTTTCCTGTTTTGATCATTCGTAACAACTTAGAAAATTCCATTTTTTCAACTGAAAGAATTTCATCCTCATCTAACTTTAACTCAGATTTTTTCTTTAATCCTGATGCTATAAAGCAATGAATTATTTCTGAATTGTATCCTATAGATGGATAATACGTGATAAGTGGAATCATTTTCTTTGCAGAATAGCCTGTTTCTTCTTCTAGCTCTCTGAAGGCACATTTTTCTGCTTTTTCACCTTTTTCTAGTGTGCCTGCAGGAATCTCAAGTACGTATCCGTGAGGAAATCTATGCTGCTTTACTAGGATAACCTTTCCTTTTTCATCAAATGCTAACATAGCTGCTGCCCCTCTATGTTCTATCACCTCACGTTTTACTTTTCTATTTTCAATAATTCCTTCATAAACACTTAGACCCAAAATCTTTCCATTGTAAATTTTCTTCTTCTTCACAGAATTTTGATTGTAAGTTTGCTATTTAATTTGTTTGATATGCTAGATGTAGTTTGGGTGATTTTTTTGCATGTTTAATACTACTTTCTAACCATTTTGTTGGAAAAAATATTTTTTTTGGAATAAACAAATCTGCAGATTTTATATTATCAAGCTGTCTTACTTTCTGGGTAATACTGTCCATTTCATAAATGTCACTACTATACAAGAATAAGACAATTTGATTTTTTGCAATAAAAGGAATCTGTAAATAAAAAGGAGAAAACTTTCTTTCTAACTGTTCTAAAGTTTTTCTTAGATCACCATCAATCCAAGTCAAAATTGCATGAGGAATGAAATTTTGTATTTTAGTAGGTTCATAGATCAATGTAAATTGTATTCCATCATTTCTTTGTAATTTTTCTATGCTTCTGGTAATTGTTTTTGTAGAAAGACTCGTTTGTTTAGATAAATCTTCTATCCTTAATCTTGGATTTTTAATTAGTTTCTCAATTATTTCTAAATCTGTTTTTGTTAAATCATGTCTATATCCTGGATTTTCTGCTTTGAATATTGATAATACTCTAACGTCTTTCATTAAATCTTTGGCAAGCTGAATCTTTTGCTCCAATTCGTCTTTTACTACTATACTGCATACTGTTATACCACCAACACAAGGAACAACAAAAAATGGTTCTCCAATCAAGCTTACCTGCTGCATAATTTCATCTGTGTTTTGTCCAGACACTACTACATACAATACTCCTAAGCCCAGCACTGGCGGTTCAATTTTTAACACATATTTTTCGATTATTCCATTATCCTCCATTTTTTTAATTCGTGCTCGTACAGCACCACCTGAAATTCCCACCTGTTTGCCTATCCTTCTATCTGGTTCTCTACAATTATTCAAAAGCATGCTTAAAATTTTCATATCTAGTTTGTCCAATATATCACCTGAGCTAACGTTCTACTTATTAGAATAAACTTTTTCAATATAAAAATGTCTATAATATTAGCACTAGACATCATATACATTAAATATAAGACATATTCTAAAATTCTTGTGGAATATCGACTAAGATTAGCAAAAAGAATGCTATTCAATAAGAGAGGAAGTTTGATTGGAGCTGTTTTAGCAGTTACAATTGGAATTTTGGTAATCCATGTCAATTTTGTAATATTTCAGGGACT
>JAWVZS010000205.1:0-2292 GCA_033722055.1 Nitrosopumilaceae archaeon | reverse complement strand
ACGTTTTCCATGTTACATACTATTACATTATTTCCATCATAATCTTGCATGATTTCATATTCAATTTGTTTCCAATGGCCAATGTATTCTTCAATCAAAACTTGACCTACAAGACTTGCCTTTAATCCACGTTCAACAATTTCGTGTAAATCAATTTCATTAAATGCAATTCCTCCACCACGGCCTCCTAGTGTGTAAGCCACACGAATGATGACTGGGTATCCCAGCTCTTGTGCTACTTTTTTAGCATCTTCAAAGTTTGTAACGGTTTTACTTTTCAGTACAGGAACACCGCATTCAACCATAGCATCTTTAAATTGTTGTCTATCTTCACTTCTCTTAATTCCAGGAATTTGAGTACCTAAAACTTTGACACCATATTTGTCTAAGATATTTTCTTCACCTAGTTTTACTCCACAGTTTAATGCAGTTTGTCCACCATATGATAGCATAATACCATCAGGTCTCTCTTTTTCTATTATGGATTTTACATAGTCTGGAGTGACAGGTAACAAATACACTTTGTCGGCAAATCTAGTATCGGTTTGAATTGTAGCAATATTTGGATTGATTAAGATACTTTTCAGTCCGTCTTCTCTTATTGCTTTGAGGCACTGGCTACCGGAGTAGTCAAATTGACGGTCGTTTTAGCGACTCTCGCCGGCTTCTCCGATTTTGATTGCCCCACTACCTAGAACTAGAATATTTTTCAACGATTCATTTTTTGGCAGCGTCTCCCTCCTCCATAAGGTGTTTTAGTTCTTCAAAGACGAATTTACAATCATAAGGACCAGGTGATGCTTCTGGATGAAATTGTACGGCAATACAATTTTTTTCTTTATGTTTTATTCCTTCGACTGTTTTATCGTCTGCATTCTTAAACCATAAATTAAATTCAGATTTTTGTAAAGAATCAGGATCTATTCCGTATCCATGATTCTGACTTGTAACATACACATTTTGAGTATCAAGATTTATGCAAGGTTTGTTTTGTCCACGGTGTCCATATTTTAGCTTGTAAGTATCAGCATTTCCAGCTAGTCCAATTATTTGTGCACCTAAACAAATTCCAAGTGTAGGAATATTTTTCTCAAGAAGTTTTTTAGCCGTATCAATTGTTTCAGGACAGTGTTGTGGGTCACCAGGCCCATTACTAATCACAACGCCTTTTGGTTCATATGAAAGGATTTTTTCAATTGGAGTGTTCCAGCCTACTTTGATTACCTTGTAGCCAATATTTCTAATATTTCGCAATATGGCATTTTTGACTCCCGTATCAATAACTACTACAGAAGGTTCTTCAGAACCATAGATTTCTTCTTTTTTAGTAGAAACGACATTCATGAATCGCTCAGAGTTATAATGAGTAGCAGATGCAAGTTGCTTTTTTACGCTATCAACATCAATTTCTGTGTCAGACACAACAAGTGCAGCCATCCGGACTCCATCATTTCGAAGTTTTTTAGTCAGTGCTCGAGTATCGATTCCAGAGATTCCTGGGATTTTTTCATTATACAGCCATTCATCTAGAGTCATTGAAAGATTCCAGTGACTTGCAGTAAGAGATAATTCATGTACTACCAGACCGCGTACCTGAATTTTGTCTGATTCAAAGTATTTCGATATGCCATCCTCATCCATAATTGCAGGATCAGGAACGCCATAGTTTCCAACTAGAGGATAGGTAATAGTTAGAATTTGTCCACTATAAGATGGATCGGTAAGTGTTTCAGTATAACCAACCATTCCCGTATTAAAAACAACTTCACCAAAAACAGTAGTAGAATAACCAAAGCCCATTCCATCAAGAACGGTACCATCATCAAAGATCAGCTTTCCAAATTTGTTTGCATATTTGGATTTCTTTGTAGTTATTGTGACCCTCGACAAGTCATTAAGATTCGTGATTTAAGTTTTATGAGTAGTGATCGCAAAAATTTTGTTTAAAGAGCTCGGAACTCCTCGCTCCATTTATGATATGCACGAATCATTTCTGGTGAAACGCTTGGTTTTCTTCGTGTCATTATATCTCTAAAGTCTGATGTAGTCATTGCACGTGGTTTCTGGGGTTCTTCGCCCTCTATTGGTTCATGATAGTCTGGAGAATCAAATAGTTCATGAACTGTCTTTAATTGTGCTGCCTGACAGACGTCTTTGATATCGCTTGCACTATAACCATCAAACATTCTGGATAATTCCTTTGGATTGACTTTTGGCTCCATCTGGAGGTTTGCAGTATATTGTTTGAACAGATGCTCTCTTGCATCTTGTGTAGGTAATGAAACATAGATT
>JAWVZS010000204.1:0-2293 GCA_033722055.1 Nitrosopumilaceae archaeon | reverse complement strand
CATCTATTTTGGAATTCACAAGTTTTGTTAATTGAGTAAATTCATTTAGTTGGTTTTCATACGATGCAGAACCATTTTTCCAGAGCATTTGAGATGACACAGCAAAAGTTTTCTCACCAAATTCTTCTTTTATTGACTGTAAAACTGTCGAGTCTGTACTTTCAAGCAGTTTAAGGCATGATTCTTTAATTGATTCTTGTAATATGTCGGCAAATACTTTTTTTCTATTCTCAAGTGTATCATCAAGTTCAGATAATTCAAACTTTGCAACTTGGTCAAGGCAAGACATGTCAGTTATTCGTGGAACCGGATTCAATTGATGAGATAACGAACGTACTCTTTCAGCTTCACCTACCAATAATTCCAATCCATGAACTCCAAAACGTACACTAACTCCTTTTTCTTGATTTACCAAAGGATTTTCTCTAGTCTTTTGAACTAGATTAGCCAGAGTCTTCATAACAATGTAAGGAATGAAAGAAGACGGGATTTTAGATTCTTGTAGAATGATTGCCATCTCAGCTTCCAGTGTTTTTGGATAATGTGTATGAATATGGCTTTTTAGTCGGTCATAGAGTGGTTCGATAATTTTTCCTGAGTGAGTATAGTCAATTGGATTAGCTGTTGCAAAAAATACTGTTTTTGGTTTAAAGATAACAGGATATGATCCTGTTGTGAATCTTCCTTCTTGTAAAACTGATAATAATGCAACTTGTTTTCTTGGATCTAAAACAGGCAATTCATCAATGCAGAATAAACCATGTTTTGCTTGCATGAGTTGGCCAGGAGAATAAGAATCAATTTTGAACATTTCAACTCCTTTCTTTGCAACTTTAATTGCATCAATATATCCAACTAGATCTTTTACAGAAATATCAGGTGTTGCAAGAACATACTTGAATCGGGATTTTCCATCAAGCCACTCAATTTCAGTATCTAGTTTTTCATTACGTATTTTATCTGAGCTTTCCGGACTAATATAGAATGTAGGTGTTGTTTTTGTTACATCTCTTTCTTCTAGAAGGGCAATCAAATCAGAAGAAGGTAAATCCATAGGACAGTCATTTGTCAAACTGTTTTTTATTACAGGGATTGGAGACAAAAGGTGAGTTGCAATAGTTTCTACTAATTTAGTTTTTGCTTGACCAATTTGACCTATTAGAAACACATCATGTTGGGAAAGAAGTGCTCGATCTAATGCAGGGATAACATCCTCATCAAAACCAATAATTCCAGGATATTTGGTTCCACCTTGATTCATAATGGAAATTAGGTTTTTTCGAATTTGTTGCCGAACTTCTACCATTTTATAATCAATTGCCAAAAGATCTCTTAGCGTAGTGATATCTTCAAAGTCCTCAGGAACTCCTGCTTTAATTTCGGTGTATTTTGGAGGAGTATTGTAACTATTTTCTACCATACTAGCATAATCTTGGCTCAATTCTATCACTTCATCAAAGTAGAATTTATAATATTTCCATATAGGCTTAGATTCAATCGTTTTTATGCCTAGCATGGTTTTTATCGGGGAAATTTGGAATTTTTGAATACTTGAGTTCACAAGAATATAGACACATAGTAAGAATCGTGGGAAACGACATACTAGGAGAAAAGAAGATCTTAGTAGGTCTAACTCAAATCAGGGGCATAGGTTATAATTTTGCAAATGCCATTGTTACTGCACTCAAGATTAATCCAAATTCCAATATAGGTTATTTGACAGAATCAGATGTACAATCAATTGAAAAATTAATTACTGATCCACGTGCTTCAAACTTTCCTTCTTGGTTTCTCAATAGACGAAAAGATATTGAGACAGGAAATGATATGCATTTGTTAACATCAGACATAGAATTTACTATTCGTAATGATATTGAAAGAGAGAGATTAACTAACAGTTGGCGTGGATATCGTCATTTGTATGGTCTAAAGGTCAGAGGTCAAAGAACAAGAACAGCTGGAAGAAAAGGTGGAGCAGTTGGTGTTGCTAAAGGCGGAAAGGCACAACCAGCAAAAGCAGCAGCTCCGGCAGCACCTGGTGCTGCACCTGCAGCTGAAGGTGCAACTACTGCATCTGCAGAAGCAAAACCAGCTGAAAAGAAAGAAGACGCACCAAAGGAGAAAAAGGAGTAACTAGATTATGGGTGATCCAAAAAATCCTAGAAGAGTATGGCGTAAACCAAAAAGACCACTCAATTATGATTTGAAAATGGAAGAGTTGAAAACTCTAGGTACATTTGGATTAAGAAGTAAAAGAGAACTATGGAAAGCTCATACGGAATTATCCAGAGTT
>JAWVZS010000203.1:0-2294 GCA_033722055.1 Nitrosopumilaceae archaeon | reverse complement strand
TGATATCTTCATTCCTTCCCGGCGCTTCTCCGATAAAAATCACATCTGAATCAAAATTTCCTTTTCCTGGAACTGCGTTTGTTCTAGTTTTACATAATTCACATTTTGTACAAACAGTAACCTCTTTTTGAATTTCTTTTAATGACATTTAATTTACACTTTTTACTATTGCTTCTGCCCTTACTGAAGGACCGCCATTTCCCATCATCATTTGCTGCATTGGATCTCCCTTACCGCAGTTTGTGATTGGTCTTACTGTGAAATCATCTCCACATGCATCAATTGAATTGAAAAATTCCGGTGCGATTCCAACAACTATTACGTCGCGCACAAGATCAGTTAATTCACCATTTTCTATTTTTTGTGCATATTGACATGAAATACTCCAATTGTATCTTTTCATGTCAATTGACGGAATTTTCATATTTGAAACAAGATATCCATCTTTAATTTCTTTAATCATTTCTTCTTGTTTCCAATCTCCTTTACTAATACAGGTACATGCCATTCTAATTAATGGCATGAATCTGTAATTTGTCGCTCGCATATTTCCAGTAGGTGTTGAATCAAATAGTTTTGCTGTTTCTCTACTTTGCATGTGTTTTTCTAAAATTCCATTTTGAACTAGATTTGTCTTGTTTGTTTTAATCCCTTCATCGTCATATTGATACCAACCAAGACTTTTTTCAATCGTAGGATCATCGTATACATTTAGATGTTCCGAGCCTATTTTTTGACCTAATTTTCCTTTCCACCATGCGCCTCCTGCCCATGCCATTTCTTTACCTAATACTCTATCTGCTTCAGAAGGATGGCCTAAAATTTCATGAGTAAGTAATGCAACAAAATCTGGATTTAAAACCACTTTAGATTTTTTTTCCTTAATGGGTTTGGCAAAAACTAACTGTGATGCCTTTTCTGATATTTTTTTTGCACTTTTTTGGCATTTTTCATCATCTTTAATTTGTTCTAATCCTCCCCTTCCACCTTCTGTGATATTTACTGATTGAGTTATTCCATTATTGTGTGCTGTAGCTGACATCTCAATTACTGTATCTGTGTAATTTTGAATAATTTTTGTTCCTTCTGAATTTATAAAATATTTTGATACTATGGAATACCAAGGATTGATGTTTGATCTAATTATGTTATTTTGTTCATGAATTATTTTATCACATTCAAGTGCTACTTTTATTATGTTGTCGGTGTCAGGAATTATTTTAACAGGATAGTTTATTGTTTTTTCAACTAATGGGCAATCATAAAGAAGTGTTTTGTTTTTTTTGTTTTCAGAATAATATCTTGCATTTTTTACCGTTTTTTCATATTCATTTTTTATATTATCATATGAACTTGGATTTGAAATAGAACAAAACCCCCAGGCACCATCAACTAAAACTCGTATTCCTAATCCCTGCTCTTTTTTTAATGTGATATTTTCAATATCACCATTTTCTATTATGATGTCGTTTTTTACATGAGACTCTACACGAATATCTGTATAATCACATGTGCACTTTTCTGAAAATTGTATTATTTTGTCGGCAAACTCTACTAACTGTAAATCCATTAAAAATGAGAATTATGTTGCACTTCGTAAATCTTTGCCTACTTTATGCCTGATATGGCAGGCATGGTAAAGAAGAATTCATCTTCAAAAGCATCATCATTTTTTCCTTTTTTTCGTAGGCCTTCAAAATACTTTGTACATTCTGAGTAAAATTGTTCATTTTTTGTTACTAGTTGCTCGCTCATGAGTATGTTTTGAATAAATACATTTTTTTCCTCTATGTGAGTAATTTTAGTTAAGACTGATTATTTTTTTCAACTAAATTGCAGTTCTGTGGTCATTTGTGGGTTGGTTTTTTGGTAATGTGAATGAAAAAGTGGATCCTACCCCTGGTTCGCTTTGAGCAGAAATTTTCCCATCATGACTTTCGACAATTCCTTTACATATGGCCAGACCTAGACCGCTACCTCCCCTTTCTCTTGTAAGTGATGCATCTACTTGGTAGAACTTTTTGAATAATTCTTTTTGTTTTTCTTTTGGAATACCAGTCCCGTTATCAGTAATACTTACTTTGATTTCTTTATCAGAATCTTCTAGATTTACTTCAATTTTTCCAGTATCTTTTGAAACTGCTGCAATGCTGTTTTTTACTAAATTAGATATTACTTGACTTATCCTTTCAGGATCATGTGGAACTATTGTTTTTGGTAGTGTGGTGTTAATGGAGATTCCTTTGGAATCTATTTGTGGCATAAACCCTTCTATTGTATTTGATATTGTTTGT
>JAWVZS010000202.1:0-2298 GCA_033722055.1 Nitrosopumilaceae archaeon | reverse complement strand
TAGCAATATCGGCATGAATTGTTTCAGCCAAGTCCTTGGCAGTAGAATCAGAAGATAGTAATTTAGCATCAGGTAAAACATCACCATCTTTGTTTGTAAGCTTTGTCTCATCCTCAACAGGATAAACAGTGATTAGTTTCAGTAAATCAAATACTGCAGTATTAAGCGCTTTCTGTATTCCAGTTGAAGGAATTTTTGAAAATACGTTCTTTACCAATTCAAGGGCCTTTTTTTGCTGTGAAGAAAGATCAATTCCATCTTGAATTGAAAATTGTTCGCTTCCAGGTACATACTTGACAATACCGTTTTTTGCTGCTTTTCGAAGTAAAAGTTCAGTTTCTGCACTACATGGAATTACTAAAGAATCTTGAATTTTGTCAACCACATTCAAATCATTGCACAGATCTGCTTTATTTGCCGCAATTAGAATTGGTTTTGTCTTTTTTCTTAACTCTCGTACAAAATTCAATAAATCAGAGTCAGACCATTCTTTTGGGTTTTTGGAAAGAAGATTCATGTTTTGTGCAACTTCATGAATATGGTAATCTTTTACTCCAAGACCCGTGAAACGCTTTGCTATACCATCTTCTAATTTTGCTCTTTTCTGATCAATTTCTCTAATCAATTTTTCCCATTCTCTTTTGAGTATATTGAGAAACCACTGGTCAAATTCATTTTGAACAAATTCAATATCTTCTAAAGGATCATGGCTTCCTACAGCAACAGACTGTCCCTGAATATCTGTAGAACCAGCAATATCTACTACATGAATCAAAACTTGAGCTTGTCTTGCATCATCTAGAAACTGATTTCCAAGTCCTTTTCCTTGATGTGCCCCTGGAACTAGTCCTGCAATATCAATTAATTTTATTGGAATAAATCTAGTACCATCAACACACAAATCGTTTTCATGTTTTACATTGAAGTGCTGGCATGCGCATTCAGTTTTTACATATGCAACGCCAACATTGGGTTTGATAGTTGTAAAAGGAAAATTACCGATTTGTACTGGAGTTTCTGTTGCAGCAGAGAAAAATGTAGATTTGCCAACGTTTGCTTTGCCTAGTAATCCAATCTCCATTACAGAAAAAAGAATACAGTCTCCATATTAGTATTGGCAGAATTTAATTTGTACTGTATCAGTTCTATAATATGTCAATAGTAATTACTGGTAATCCAGGAGTTGGAAAACACACTGTAGTGAATAATATCAAAGATATAATCAAGTTACCAGTATTAGATTTAAACAAATTTGCCAAAGAATCTGGCTTGTTTGAAAAAATATCTGATGGATATGAGGTAGACACAGATAAACTTGCACAGATTTTACAAAAAGAAATAACTGTACCACATATCATTGTAGGACATTTAGCTCCGTATTCAATTTCGAAAATTCCAATTAAAATAATAATAATTCTTCGTCGCCATCCCAAGGAACTAGCTACAGTATACCATCAAAGAAAGTATTCAGAAAAAAAAGTAAAAGACAATCTAGGTAGTGAAATACTAGGAATTATTGTAAATGATATTATTAACAATCAAAAAGATGAGAAAATCATTCAGATTGATGTTACAGCAAAAAACCAACAGCAAGTAACAGAGGCTGTGTTAGAGGCAATAAAGAATGAAAAGACAACCACACAAATAGATTGGCTTAGTATAATGAGTGATAAAGAATTGAAAGAATATTTTTCTTATGATTAAATAATGTGTGTTTTTGTGGAGTAATAATTTGTTTGAAATTTTAAAAAGCGACCTAGCAGCAAGGATAGGAGTTATCCATACAAATCATGGCAAAGTTGAAACTCCTGCATATGTTCCAGTAATTCATCCCGTAAAACAAACCATCCCCTGTAAAAAAATTAGAGAAATGGGTTTTGATGTTGTAATTACTAATGCATACATTTCACGAAAAAACTATGGCGAAGAGGCAATCAAAAAGGGAATCCACAAAATTATTGATTATGACGGTTCTATAATGACAGATTCTGGAGGGTATCAAGTTCTAGAATATGGTGAAGTTGCAGTTTCACCATCTGAAATGAAAGACTTTGAAATAGGAATTATGACAGACTTTGCAATTCCACTTGACAAGCCAACTGGTTTTGGTTTACCAAAGAAAAAAGCAAAGTCCTACGTTGATCATACACTAAAGGTTTCAAAAGAAACATTACAGAAAAGTAAAGACAATGGTCAAATCTGGATTGGACCAATACAAGGAGGAGAGCATTTTGATCTTGTAAGACAATCAACAAGAAAACTTGTTGATTATGGTTTCAAGATGCTTGCACTTGGAAG
>JAWVZS010000201.1:0-2323 GCA_033722055.1 Nitrosopumilaceae archaeon | reverse complement strand
ATGAGAAAGCATCGTATCAGCTCAGTGATTGTTCTTGGAAAAAAAGGCATTCTTGAGGGATTAATAACCAAAACTGATATTGCATCAGTGTTTCTTACTCAAACAACACCACCACTAAAAGTCTCAAAAATAATGACTAGGAATGTAATTACTGCCATGCCGGGTGATTCGCTATTATATGTTGAAAGTCTCTTAATTAATAATCGAATATCGAGAATTGTAGTTCAAAGAAATAGAATTCCTGTAGGAATTATTACCTATCGTGATTTTGTTCCAGCAAAACTTCCTCATTGGCTTGCAGAATCTGCGGATCCGCAAGAAGTTGCAGAATACAAGAGAAAAACAATGATGAGTGAGCTACAAGTAAATCAAATGAGTCATCTACTACATTTTAAAGCAGTAGATATAATGTCTTCCAAACCAATCACAATAGAAGATAATCAAGACATAGGATTTGCTGTTCTGTTAATGGTTCGAAATAGAATCGGTGGTTTGCCTGTTGTCAAAAATAAAAAACTTGTAGGAATAATCACAAAAGCTGATATTGTTAAAGCAGTAGCTGCTGCTTAATTATTTTACAATTAGAATTGAACAGGGCGAATTATTTGCAAGTTTTGCTGAAACGCTTCCAAGAAATATTCTAGCGGTTTTTCCCAATCCTTTATTTCCAACTATTATAAGATTGGATTTTTCTTTTTTTGCCAATTTTACAATTTCGTTTACAACATTTCCTTGTTTCATAACTAATTTGGGATCAACTCCTCTTTTTTCTGCAGTCTCTCTTGCCTTTTTCAAAACCTTATCTCCAAATTTTCTTACCATTTCATGGTATTCTTTTCTGTCAAGCAAGTTAAAGGGAGCTGCCTTTTCTGCTACATACAACAAGGTCAGACTACCCTGATAGCTTTTGGCAAGATCACATGCCTGAATTAGGGCCTTTTCTGCATTCTTTGAGCCATCCAACGGTACAAGAATTTTCATGTAAAGTGATTTTTTCAATATGTATTTTTTCAGTATGGACATTATTTAACTACTATAATTTTGTGCGTGATACAATCCGTGTAATTATCAAAAGTAATCTAAATTAACATTCCATAACCTCTCTTTGATCATGCTAGGAGAACTGGACGTAATTCCTTCTATTATTGGAATTTTAGTACTAGTCATTCCTGCAATGCTACTTGGGAAATTATTCCAACACATTAGACAATCTGAGATTATTGGTTTTGTAATAGCTGGAATAATTTTTGGGCCATATGCACTTGGTGGAATAATTCCATATCATGATAAACCTATAGTTATCTTAAATGATCTGGTTTTATCATTTTGGCAGATTTCAGGTATAGTTATTTTATTCTCAGCAGGACTTCATTTTACTTTTCATGATTTACGAAAAGCAGGATCAAAAGCTGCAATAGTAGGAATAGGGGGGGTTGTTCTTCCTCTGGCAATAGGATATTTTGTTTCAATAGGATTTGGTCTTGATTGGACAACTTCTGTTGTTATTGGTGCTGCATTGAGTGCTACTAGCATCACTATTTCAGTGACAATTTTAGAAGAACTAAAAAAAGAGAAAACTTCGGAAGGTAACATTCTCGTTAATGCTGCCGTACTTGATGATGTTTTAGGTCTAGCAATACTTTCTGCAGTGACGTCTCTAATTGTTACTAATACAGTTCCAACAATTGATTCAATTGCATTGAATGTAGGAGAATCAATTGGTTTTTGGTTTCTAATATTACTAGGTGCAGTTTACATCTTACCTAAAATAATTCATTATACAGCTACTGCAAGGCCATCTTCATTAGAATCAAGAGGAACTAACCAGGCAGTAGCGCTTGGTTCTGCTTTTGGTATTAGTGCTATTGCTGGAAGTGTTGGTTTGAATCCAATAGTTGGAGCATTTGCAGCAGGTATGGCCTTGGCTGGCTCAAAATTTGTAACTCAAGTAAGAGAATTTGTTGGTAGACTACAGGTAATGTTTGCTCCATTGTTTTTTGCAATCATAGGAGCTCATGTAGATATTTCAAAGATTTTTGATATTGATGGGATAATTTTTGTGATTATTTTAGCTGTGGCAGTATTTAGCAAAATAATCGGGGCAGGCATTCCAGCAAGCATCTTCCTTCGTAATAAAACAAAGGGACTACGTGTAGGTTATGGAATGATTGCAAGAGGCGAAGTAGCATTTATCACAATTGGAATTGGTATGGCACATGGTGTTTTAAGCGATAGTTTGTATGCTACACTGGTTTTTGTTATTCTAGGAACGATTTTAATTTCGCCCCCATTATTGAAAAAATCATTCGAATCTAAAAAAAGT
>JAWVZS010000200.1:0-2347 GCA_033722055.1 Nitrosopumilaceae archaeon | reverse complement strand
ATAGTCTATGCCCCCTAGTGTGTTGTGTGGGTGAAAATATTGGTATGCTTTGGTGCCTTCTCTTGCAATGATTTCTGAAACATCTGATTTTTTAATTGCTGACAAGTTATATTTTTTCAGTTACTGTTGATTTAAAATTTGACTCGTACCAATCGGTAGTGTACCTTGATTTTTTTGAAGGCAAAATGTTAATTGCAATATGAGAAAATGTATTTTTCTTATCAATTGAACCATGTGTGTGAAGATTTTTTGCTGGTATGTACACAATGTCTCCTTTTTTGAGTTTGATTGTTTTTATTTTTTTAATTTTAAAATTCTCTTGTTTATTTCCATACTTTCTGAATAATTCTAAACTTCCATTTCCTTGAGTTGCAATTAAAATCTGTGAACCATTGTGAGAGTGCAGCTTTGTTCTTGATCCTTTTTCAAAATGTACATGGTAAATGTCTTGTTCTTTTGATTTAATCTTCTTTGAGAGAACCTTCATCCATGTTTTTCCAGTAAACCAATTGGGATTTACGGCTCTTTTATCACCGGAGCCGTAAATGTTTGATTTTTCCATTATATTCTGTCTAGTATTTTCTTTTTCTTTGCTTGAAATTCTTTTTCAGTTATGGTTCCTGCTTTTTTCAACTCTCCTAGTTTTTCTAAAAGTGTCAAATCGTCTTCAGGACTTGCTGCTATTCCTTTAGCCGATGAAAGACTTTGATTAAATTTCTCGACTCCTTTTTTCTGTAATGCTTGACTTTCTTTTTGTGCTTGTTTTCTTAATTCTTTACTTGCCTTAGCTGCTTGTTTTGCAGTCATTTGACCAAATTCCACTGCATCATCTAACACTTCGTCAGCTTTTTTGACTCCTTCCTGAATAGCCTTATCTGCTCTTTTTAGAAATTTGTCAATATAGCCACCCTTTTTTTTCCTTGTAGTTGCCATACCTTCTTGTTTAAACCAAATCTATTATTTCTTTCCTGTGTTTTGATTGAGAATCTACGATAGACTAAAAAATCCATATTCTCTTGTGCATATTATGGTCTCACTTGATGAATTACGTGTATGCAAGTCCTGCGGAAATGTATTTTCAAAAAAGGCAGGCGTTACCAATATCGTGGAATGTCCTCAATGCAAGCAAACTAATTTTGATATTATCACACAATCTCAAGAACTAACTCAGGAGTAATATGATGTACAAAACAATTTTGGTATCTCATGGTGGAACTCCTGCAGGTGATGAGGCATTACGTCATGCAATACATTTGGCAAAATCAGATTCTGCAAAAATAATTATCTTACATGTAATCGAGGATATCCCCGTACCTGCAAGTTTTGCATTAGCGTCATCTGAAAGAGACAAACTTCACAAAGACATTGCTGATGCAAACAATGCAATGAAAGCATCCATGGAAAACCAACTAAATGAAAAAGTAGAAGAATGTAAGAACGCGGGAATAGACTGTGAAAGAATTGTAATGATTGGAGATGCTGCAGAAAATATTCTCAAACTTGTTTTAGACAAAGATATTGATTTGTTGGTAATGGCAAAAAGACGAAAACTAAAGGGATTAAAAAAACTACTTAGTTTAGGAAGCGTCTCAAGAAAAGTAGTTGAACATGTATCATGCCCTGTATATCTGATTGATATAGAAAATATCTAATTTTACAATTTTACTAGTTTTCTGAATTGTTCATTGTCATGTAATTTCTCAAAAATTTTTTCTTCTTTTGCCCAAGCCCTTATCACTTTGGAATTTTTTGATACTGCTTTTTTTAATAATTCTAATGCTTGCACATAATCTCCAAGTGCTGCTTTACTTCGCGATTTGGCGTAAATGACATTTACATTGTCTTTGTATTTTGATAGGATGGTATCAAATACATCTATTGCCTTTTCATGTTTTCCAAGCTCAGCTAGCTCTATTCCTTTATGAAAAAATGAATCCTGATGACTAGGGTATTTTCTACAAACATTTTCAAACATGTTTAGTGCCTCTTCATGTTTTTGCATCTTTCCAAAAATTATTCCCTTGTAAAATAACGCATTTGGTTTTTTAGGATCAATTGAAATTGCTTTGTCTAATAGTGTTAGCGCTTCTTCATGTTCTTGAAGTTTGTCTAATAGTACTGCTTTGTTAAAGTATGATGCAGAGTATTTTGGATCTACATCTATTGCTTTGTCATAGCATTCAGCGGCAGCTTGTGGGTTTCCCATCTCAGCTAGTGCTATTCCTTTATTGTTGTATGCTGCAGCATCTTTTGGATTAATTTCTAGTATGCTGTCAAAGCAAGTTACAGCATCTGTGTATTTTTTTATCAGGTTTAGAGCTAGTCCTTTGTTGTATAATGCAGATGT
>JAWVZS010000199.1:0-2383 GCA_033722055.1 Nitrosopumilaceae archaeon | reverse complement strand
TTATCATATCTTGCATTTTTGTTGTGATGGCCATAACTGATTTGAACTGCTCATACATTTCAAATTCCTCTTCTTTGGACAATATTTCAGATTCTGCTTTGTCAAAGAATTTTTCTTCTTTATTCATGTGATCTTGGAGATAAATAGAATAGGTTCGAAGAAATCTTGCAACTGGTTCTCTGGCATCTTCTCCTTTTTTCCATCTGATGAGATGTTTTGTTATATTTTTTGCAATTCTTCTGGAGAATTCATGCTCTATCATTAAACCTCGAATTTCCTCTTTTAGATGCTCATAGCTTGCTACACATGGAAAATACGAATCTTCTTCCCTAGAATAATGAATAGAGTCTAAAAATTCAGCAATTATTTCATTTATTTTTTCAATATCAGAGAATGGAATATCTTTTCCCTCATACAGTAATTTGTAACACTTTATGATTATTTTTTCAAGACGTCTGATTTGCTTATGATCTTGTCTTAGAGTATCGGTTGCACTCAACAATTAATAGTCAATAATCTATGATTTAATTGATAGCGCACAAAATAAACCAAAAATCAATCAAGCTTGACTGATTTACCTTTTATCATTATTATGGTAGATAGCAAGCATTGAGCAATATCTTTCTAGGATTAATGGAATTTCTACAAAAGGAACTTGGAATCCAAATTTCATATCAGGGAAGCTTTGGTTCTGACTTTTTTTCCCAGAAAATAATAGAAATATCTCAATCAATTGACTCTTTGTCAGTTTCAGATGGACCTATAGCTGCAGCACATGTATTGTTACTTGCAGCCGGTGTGGTTATCTTTTCTGGTGTAGCAGGAGAAGCGTTCTTTAAAAAAACTGGAATTCCTGATGTTGCATTTTTGATGATTTTAGGTGTAGTTATTGGTCCTGTTTTAGGAGTAATTCAAGCCGAAGCAGTCATACAGATTGTGCCTTACTTTGCAGCTCTTGCATTGATAGTCATAATGTTTGATGGTGGACTGAATCTTGATTTTAAAAGTATGATTAGAACTGCTCATTTTTCATTTGTACTTGCGATATTAGGATTTGTTTTGTCAGTTGCATTGGTAACTTTTGGGGCTCATTTCATTCTAGGATGGTTGTGGCTTGAAAGCATACTATTGGGTGCAATAGTTGGAGGAAGTAGTTCTGCCATTGTATTTGGTCTAGTCCGAAATATCAAAATCTCAGATGAGACAAAATCCATGCTAGGTTTTGAATCTGCCCTTACTGATATACTATCTACAATAATTGCGTTCATCTTTTTAGAAGCTGTAATTTCTGGACAATTCAGCATAGACCTACTAAGTGAGACTCTAGGCAGAGCAGTAATTGTTGGTTTGATTTTGGGTTTGGGAGTAGGAATACCATGGATGTATGTTACAACAAAGCTTGCAAATGCACAGCACAGCTACATGCTAACTCTTGGAATTTTATTTGTCTTGTTCTTTTTGGCAAACTCTTTTGGAGAATCAGGTGCTTTAACTGCCCTTGTATTTGGATTGATGCTTGGAAATCGAAACAACATGGCAAGAGTACTTCGCTTTAGAATCCCGCCCATTGAAATGGATGATCCTACACATAACCAGATCACCTTCATTGTTAGGGCATTTTTCTTTGTCTTTGTTGGTTTGATGGCAAGTTTTGGACGAATAGAGTATATCATATTTGGTATTGGAATTACAATTGCCATTTACATTGGACGTCTGATAGTAGCAAAAACTACCCTTACAAAACGATTCTCAAGGTTGGATAGAAAAGTAACCTATGTCATGATTCCAAGAGGATTAGCTGCTGCAGTTTTGGCTACATTTCCAATAACTATGGGATTGCCAAATGCCAATGCCTATCCAGAGATTGTGTTTTTCATAATTTTAGCATCAGTGGTAATTACTACCATGGGTTTGGGAAAGGCAAAAAACATTCCACCACCAGAACCAAAAGAAGGTGGATTTATCCAAAAGTCATAGTATGAACAAGTGATAATTTCTACGCGTCTCTTAAAAGCAAATTTCACTAAAATGATTTCATGGTAGAAATCCCACAAATCAAAAAAAATCCCACTTTTGATAAGATTCCTTGGGAGGATGTAAGAGGCCTAAGCTGGCTAATTACTGATGAAGAAGAACTGGATTCAAAAGTTTCCACTTACGCTTGTGCGTAAGCAGGTTTTTTTATTTTCTAAACCAGTAAATGTAGAATTTACCGAAACTTTACAGTAAAACTATAGAAAACAACCAGAAACATTTAGCAAATTGCTGTAAATTGCTAACAAATACTGGAAATTTCTAATGTTTTTAGTAATTACTAAAGTATGATACTGTAATTTAGTAAAATGTGAGTAAATGGGTACAATACAAACAGAATTCTCACATA